>NZ_JJML01000025.1 GCF_000775285.1 Neosynechococcus sphagnicola sy1
GATGCCCTGGTTAGCGCCATCAAAAGACTGACAAATCAGTCCCGGTAGGATGTTGGGATTGCTGTTAGGTCTGAGAGAGAGCCTAACGATTTCATCTCCAGTACCTAGAGGGACTGAATAACGCCAGTCGCTACTGACCTTAATAGACCCAATGGTGAACCAGACCATTAACGACTTGAGCCAATCAGGCTGACAGAATCAATGTTGATTCCCTGATACTTCTTGCCGTTTAAACTTCCACCCGTAACCAGGTCATTCAAGTTATCAATCTGAGCGAATCGGATAATCGAACTCTTTTTAGTAGAGCCACCTAAGTTGATCCTCACTCTTGCGGGCCTGGGCGAGTTGGCACCAAATACCAGCCCCTTATCGGTGTCCTTTGACTTGGTGACCCCTAAGCCCTTGGCGATGTCCTTGTATTTGTCCTCTTTAGCTCTCCAGGCAAAGCGAATAGAACCAGCATTTGCAAGACTGCCCCCGAGGTCGCAATACCAGACAGTAGTAACTGAATCAGCCATGATTTAATCTCCAGTCTCAATAACGTGTATACGGGTAAGTTGGTGAATGACGTGAGCGATTAGCCCGGTGGGGTAGACTCGTCAATATAGGCAGCAGCCACAAAGACAGGTGCGCCAGTCGTCCCATCAACGCTAAACGTCATCGGCAACGTTGCGGTAACGCTCATTTCTAGGGCATCAGTATCGAACGTGATTGAGACATTGTTAGGGCTGTCTGGATTCGATTCGATTGCCTCTTGTTCCGCAATCTGCAACCTGACCAAAGCTTCAACAAACGCAGATTCGAGGTTAGGAGCATCTAAATCACCATCGCCCTTAGTAAACGTGGTATATGCCGCTGTGCCACTCGATAAAATCCACTTACCAGCAACCATGGTAGGTCTACCAGCAGTCGGGTTAATCGTCACCGTGATCGGAATGGTTGCAGTAATTGAGCATTCGGCAGGTTCAGTGTCGAAACTCACATTGAGGTTGCTGGGGGAAGCGGGGTCATCAGAAATTGCTGAGTTTTCATGCCCCTGAAGTTTACTTGCCAGCTCGATCACCGCAGCTTCGAGGGAAGTGGATTTTAAATCAGAGGTTCCGGGGTTGAAGGAGGTGAGTGAAGCAGCCATATTTTCCTGTGGTTAGTAGTCAATTCAACGGTAAATCAAAAACGCTGAAATTCAACCACAGCAAGACAAAGCTGTCCGTCGGATATTAATGTACGACGGTTCCATCCACACACGAAAATAACTTTTCTTCAGGTAGGTATAATCCACCATTGACCCCGATATATTGCCCGTAATTTACCTTTGGCAATATGCCGCCTCAGAGGATGTTTTAAAAGGGTAGGCTTTAGCCTCAAATACAACTCAGAGGCGCGATCGCAAACCCTGGAACCCTGATTCTCTCGTATTAGCTTCTAGGTAGCTAGGGTGGTGAAACACACCCTGAAAGACTTTTAAAACATCCTCTCACAGTTCTGGGGTGAAAATTGTGTTTTTCTGCGTATTGCTTGACTGACATTGCCTCTAGATTTCTGGCTTTCAACTCCTTTTTAAGTTCAATCCACGGTGACATTCTGCATCTTTTCCACCTAATATTTTGATTCAGCCCCTTGTAAACAAATCTATTACCTACCTTGATTTTCCGCATTACAGTGTGACCTCCCAGTCTGGGATAGCCTTCCCTTGACCAGTTGAAAAGAACCGCAATATGCGAGGGACTACAGTAATTTCCTTAAACCGAGTACTATCTATTCTTGTGCAAATTATTAGATTGTCTGACCGTTTTTTATTTCCCTGAACAACGGTCAACGCTTGGTTGATAACTCGCTTACCTTCATTTTCTGTTTTTGCAAACACGATAATTTTGCTGTTATCAGGCATTTCATAGGAACAGCGAATTTTTCCTTTATCCCATTGCCCTATTGGAGAGTTTTTTATTGCGGTGGTTGTGTTAGCCCAAGGAATAACGATTGAGTACTTTGGTGAATCAACTTTATTACCTTGCAGTTTTTCACCGAATTGAATAATCAGTTGAGGTCGATTATTCCCAACTTTGATATCCCATTGTTCAGGTATTGCAGCATAGGCAACTGACTCTTGATTCTTGGCTTCACATTGTTCCTTCTCAATTTCTGCCAGTCGTTCAAACTGTTGCTCAATCGTATAAGCCTGATTGCCGTTCTTGGTTGCTAGAGCCTGCACTACCTGATTGCTAATTGTCGCCTCATAAAGTCCACTATCGGCATTCAGAGAGCAAGTCACGGTCTTAACGGAGACATCGATCCAAAACACTTCTTCCTCCAACTTTTTCTCATAGCAATCACAGGGGTCTTTCTGAGGAGGCGGAAAGTCCGGCACATTAGGAGGGACTCCGTCACCCGGAGGAACACCACCGCTACCACTAGGGGGAACACCACCACCACCACCTGAACCATCACCAGGGCCACTACCACCAGGTGGGATACCAGGGCCACTACCAGTTTCCGTTCCCGGCATTCCACCCGGGCGATCGCCCGGTGAGGTACTCGTGGATGTTTGGTCTTGTGGCATTCCACCGGGAATGCTACCCGGAAACATACCGGGGCCAGTGCCAGGGTTACCACCAGGGCCAGGGTCACCTGTGGGAAAATCACCCGGTTTAGTGCCGGGGTCACCTGTTGGAACGGGGTCACCACCAGGCATCGTCCCAGGGAATAGCTCTGGAATTGGATCTACAAACGGATCATATTCAGGCGGCGGGTCAAGAAATGGAAACGGGTCAAACTCTGGCAACGGGTCAAACAACGGCCATGGGTCAAACTCCGGCCACGGGTCAAGCAACGGGTCGGGAGGATTGGGGTCAGGCAACGGCGGCGGCAGACGTACCGGGGGCGGGTCGAAGTCGGGGTCTAGCTCCGGTTGGTCGGGCGCATTGGGTTCAGGGCCAGGGCCAGGGTCAGGGGGCGGCGGCGGATCATCGTCTGGCGGTGGGTCTGGAGGTGGGTCTGGGTCTGGAGGCGGTGGTAACGGCGGCGGCACCGGCGGCGGGTCTTCAGGGTCAGGGTCGGGATAGATGGGGTCAGGAAGTCCGGGGTAAAGGTCTGGCAAATTGCCGGGGATTACATCCGGGATAGTTGCCGGGGGTGCAAAGCCAACATAGCCGCCAACGTTTGCACCTGGGAGGCCACTGCCTTGTGGTTTAACGTCTGTTGGTTCTAGGGGTATTGGCTCACCCGTGACCCGTCTGAGGTTCCATTGGTAGGAAATCACATAGCCACCAAACCCCGCGCCGTAGTACCCAGCTATGCCAATCACTGCATCGGGAAGGTTAGTGCCATCCTCCAACGGGGGAAACTTCACCCGGAGATTTACGGTATTTGGCCCCGGAAAGGGAAATCCTCCCTCCTCCTCAACAGTGATGGAGGAAAAGGGGCCGTTGAAGCTGTTGACAGCTTCCCAGGGCCGAACCCCATAACGGTCTGGATAGAAGAAATTGTTGTAGTCATTCGTTGACCAGACGATAAAAACGATGCCCTCTGAGCTACCCGGTGGGAGCTGCTGAGGGGGTTGGTCAACGCAACTACCTAAACCCAATTGACAGGCGAGGTCAGGGTCAAGAAATGACGCAGTTGTTCCAGGGATGCCAGGGACTTTTTTACCAGGTAGCCGCCCAGGGGGTTCTGGTGGTGGCACGGGCAACGGTCGCTTAAACGGGACAATGCGATTTACCCCCTGACCCGGAAGACCAGGGGGCAGACGAACTGGGGGAGGAGCTGGCAGCGCCATTAGCTCTTATATTCGGTGGGAATTGAAGCCGAGCCGATATCTTGGGCAAATGTCCAAATCTTGGCGTTACCTCTACGCCAGGGGTCATTAAGGGGGATTGAGATCCGTGCAATATGCCGCCATTGTTGCGGGTCTACGGCGGTGATTAGGAAGGGGCCAGCTTCCGCAACCCGTGCAGCTTGACCACTAGCCTCAATCGCAGTAGTGCCGGGGTACAGCTCGTTCAAAATTGTCGTGACCCAAACTGCAAGTTTTTCTAGGCTGTTAATCGAGCTTGGAATATCGCTGGTGGAAAAGGCTGTCATGGTGGTGATTTAAACTCATCAATCTCAGCCTAGATAGACCTATCAATGATGGGAATTGCCCACTTCTATACAAAAGTGGAACCCTAAATAAATGCTCAAACTGATTGATGCATAAGAGTTTCAGGGGTATCTTTAATTAGGAGAAATGGAGAATGTTCTGGTTTTGATTTGCTAGAACATAAAAGTGGAACATGAAGCTTTGTGGATTCGGTCAGGCGACTCCGTTTGATGAGAAAAGTTTTGCAAAGGTGCGGGATAATTTCCCAAACGAAACCCATCGGCTGTTGTTTGCGATCGCCTGGTATTCGCTGGAGCGTTGGGGAGCTATTCTCCAGCTCCAGGTCGATGACGTTTATTTGGACTCTAGGCGGCGAACCCCCCGGAAAACGATTCTGTTCCCAGCGCCGACTCGCAAGGATAGAAAGACGAGGGAAGTCCCGATCTCAAAATCTCTAGCTCTGGAACTCAGAGCCTATCACCCGCCGATCGCGGGATATCTGTTTCCGTCCTTGCTGCGGCCTGGGATGCCGTTGAGTTTTAGGGCGGCAGATAGAGCCCTTCGACGGGCGCTGGTCAGATGTGGGCTGGCAAACCAGGGTTTCTCGACCCACAGCACCCGCCGGGGCGGCATTACTTTATTGGCGGCCAGGGGGACACATCCCAAGGTCATCCAAGCCCTTACGGGTCATAGCTCTCTGGCGACTCTTGGCCGCTATATTGACGTGTCCGAGGAACAGAAAGAATCGGCTGTAGCACTCTTGTGAAGCTCTTTGTGAAGCTCTTTACCGATATACCGAGATTTGACCTTCGCGCCGTCACGCCAGTAGGCATACCAGTACGGGCCATGGGGACAGGTGCCGCATGTGGGTTTCCCGCACCGTCGGTACTGTTGCTGGTAGCTGATGTCTTGTGTAACAAGCTCTTGTGTAACAGGCTCTTCTTTATCTGTTACACAAGACAGACTTGGAGCAGTAAATTCCACCGTCGCCGGCGGGACATCTGACTCGGCCATTGCCCCCCGGTGGACATACTCAATGCGAATCAGGCCCATCCTCTCCCCCAGGGCGATCGCGTCAACAGCGATCGCGGAAAATGGCGACCGATAGATGCATTGCCGGGATGCCGGATAGGATTTAAAACCCCGGTCGTCATCGTCGCTATCAGCAGCATCGATGCTGCCCCTGGCCGCAGGCCTTGACACAGCTGTGTCAGTCTCAGAGGGCTTATCCGGCAAGGGTTCTGGCTGCCTTTCCAGCGCCGGAAGCTTCATCAACCGTTGCTGATGGATCCAGACATCCTGACGCTTGCCAGTAGCCGGTGGCTGATCCAGAACCACTGGGTAGTGGTTAAGCACCTTGCGGCTGCTCTTGCGCTCCTGGATCGTGCCGATCGCCCCAGGGGGAGCATAAGCCTGTTCAACCCAGCCACCAGGAAGCACCACTATCACCCGATCTCCGGGGACAAATGCACCAGCTGCAGCTGCCACCTGTATGTCATTTTTGGTGGCCTGATGACGTACAGCTTCACTGGCTACCCACTCACCATCTACCAGGGTGTGGTCTAGGCCAGGGATTAACCCTAACTGGATGCGTTGGGGGGAGCTGCTGCCCATTGCCATTACTCATGACCCTGGATGGGTTGGGGACTGAGGTCATCTGGCAGGCGATCGAACTCATCTAGAACACCTACCACCTCGCTGATTTTCCCAGTGATAACGATGTCGAGCGGTAGATTCTTCGGCTTGACTCCTAGCGCATAACAAAACCTTCTCAACTGGTCGATCGCCAGTGTTGGCGTACTTCTTCCTTTCTCCCAGTTTCGGACAGTTGTTTCTGAAACCCCAACAACATCAGCTAGTTGTTGTTGTGTCAACTCAGCTAGTGAGCGTAGCCGCATAAGTGGTGACTGAACTCGTTTGTACATTTTACCGTAATTTAGGTTGACGGTTAGCGTCAATTGGATTTACGCTTATAGGCATAAACAAAGAGACGGACGGGGTTGCCCCATCCGCCACTGAGTTTTAGTGCTTTTCATACCCTAGTTTCCCAGACTCCATGAGCCTGTAAGTCGTCGCGTCCGCATTGCCTGGTATCAGTGGATTTGAGGGTTCTTACGCAATTTTTCACATTTGTTCACATTCTCACCTGCGATCGCGGCTAATAACCGGGCGATCGCTAGCTCTGCTATGGCTATTTACAAAATTCCCAAGGGCACCATCCCCAGGGAATGCCGGGGTTGCAATGCCCTGATCTGGTGGGTCGAGACGAAACACAAACGCTGGATTCCTGTTGATATCTCAGGAGAAGCCCATTTTGTTAGCTGTCCCCAGGCTTCTCGTTTTCGCAGACCCCGCCGTCGTCCAGACAAGGGGTCATCATGACCACCAACACATACCGTAAGGGGTGCATGGGCTGTAGTTCTCTGGTGGGGTGGTATCGGGATGCAGGTAACCGCTGGCTACCTGTCCACTACAAAACCAAATCCCACGAACTGGGCTGTTTATTTCGCAAACATCACCGCCGTCAACATAGGGGGGCATCATGACATTCTTCGTTAGGTTGCCTGAGAGCAGTCGGATCATCAATCTGGAGGGGTTGAGGGAAATCAAAATCATTGATGAGCTGGATGGCCTCTGCCTCAAGTGGCATGAGTACACTCTCATGCTCAGTGGCGGCGATCGCACGGCGGTTCTGAATGCGATCGCACGCGAGCAGCCGGCTCAATTCCCCGACTTCCCCTTTGACCAGTCAGATGACCATCCCTTTTAGCTGTTAGCCAACCAAAACAATGACTACAACCAACTGGAAAACACTGCTGATAAAGGAGTTGGTCGAAATCCTTCTCCGACTAACTCACGAATCAACATTTTCATCGCGCGACGCTATCGATCGACTGCGAAATACGGCAGACTGGCTCGACAAAACCGCCTGATGAGTCCTTGAAACAGGACGAAACATCCCGCCCTGGGATGTCGCGGTGCGGGGTCGCTCCCTGTCCGTAGGGTGCCTAGAGAAGGAAGTGAGCTAGGGCTCATATGTATTCATAGGCTTATACCCTTTACAATCCCAAATCGCTTTGAAAGTGAATGAGGCTACGGCCTATGGGTGATTCATAAGCACCACCGGGATTGTTAATAGCGATTGCTCACCTACTCAGCTAAATCATGCTTAGAGGATGTTTTAAAAGGGTAGGCTTTAGCCTCAAATACAACTCAGAGGCGCGATCGCAAACCCTGGAACCCTGATTCTCTCGTATTAGCTTCTAGGTAGCTAGGGTGGTGAAACACACCCTGAAAGACTTTTAAAACATCCTCTTAGAGTCCTCGGATTGGATGTGTCCAAGGACAACGTTACCTGTTGTCTTTTGACCACCAGGGTTGAACCTCGAAAATTATATCTAGACCATGAATTCCCCAGGCTCTATGCCAATACCATCGGCATTAAAGGGCTGCTGTCCCTGAAGCCGAATGTGGCAGTGCTGGAACCCACCGGAATGAACTACACCAAGATATGGGTCACCAAACTCATTGAAGCTGGGGTAGAGGTGGTGTTGGTGGGGCACAAGCAGCTCAAAATCCATCGGGTAGCGATCGGGCTGCCAGATAAGGATGATGAGGCAGATAGTCTAGCGCTGGCTGATTACTATCAGTCCTACTGCCATGACCCCACACGCTTTGTCAGAATGCGTGACCCGTTGGTGGCTCAAATGCGTGACCTGGTGCTGAGACTTCATCACCAGGCGCGGGTACAGTCGCCCATCATCAACCGTCTCAGGCAAGACCTGATCTGGCAATATCCAGAGGGTGCAAAGAGATCGCTGGATGCCATCATTTTCTGGCGGTGGTTGGCAGGGGAGGGTAAGTCAGGAAAGTATGACCTGGAGTATGCCAATACCTGCGGGTTGGGGCTGACGGATTTCACCAGGGAATCGGCCCAAGTCCTGAACAAGGTGATGCGCCAGGAGCTGGAAATTGACCGTCAGCTCCGAGAATGTCTCCATGATGCCCGGTTCAACAGCTACCGCCAGATCATGGCAAAGTTCGGCATGGGGGAGCGGGTGCAAGCCCTGATCATCTCGCAGATTTACCCCTTGCAAAATTATCTGGAGAATAACGAACCGATCATGATTCTCAGTCGTTCCAAGACCAAACCGGGGAAGCAGACCACCAAACATATCAGTGAACGCAAGTTTACCAAGGCTCTGGGGATGTCTCCTGAACGGGAATGGTCAGGCGATGGCAAGAAGACCAAAAAGTCCGGTTCGGAGCTGTGCAGAACCGCGATGTGGCAGTGGTTGTTTACTCGTGTTGAGGTCAAACGGTGCCGACCTGTGAATCTGCCTGTGGTCAATTGGGAGATAGATCACGATCTGCATCGGCTAGACTCTGGCACTCTGGCTGATTACTTTGACTGGCTTAAGGGTAGGATGCCCATTAAGCTGGCACGTTCTAAAACCTGTGCCAAGGCGGTTAAAGCTCTCTTCTATGAGCTGGTTGCAACCATTGATTAAACGGGACTAAAAGGGCGGTCTTTGACGATCGCCCTTTCTCATTACAGAAACCCACTAAAGTGAATAAATACTGTTTTGCCGTCTGTCCGGCAGTGTGTTCTAGCAAATAAGCTGTGAAGTCACCCGCCTGGTGATCGCTGATATGCTGGGCCATTGCTACCTCAAAGAACCGCTTCAGATGAGAGAGCAGCGACTTGTACTTCTGATACCCACTCCTGGAGAGAGCTTTCTCTCACTTCATCGCTAGGGCATAGTGATCGAACAGTTCATAAACAGTAAGCTCAGTCGCAGTCTTACCAAGGGTTCGAGGTCGGTACTTCAGCAGCGTAGGGTCAAAATATCCGGCTTGGATATTTAACTCAATCTGGCTGGCTTTCTGACGAGCTACAGCTCGCCCCGTGGGGTTTATCAGCTACTCCACAACTTATGTGTACCGCTTGCCCTGGTAGAGCCACCGTAGCCTCAGCCGTCCATCGTGGGTTTCAATTGTGCATTTCATAGCGGGGTAATTTCCGGGGTAGATCTACAACCCCAGACACCCTAATAAGCCTATGTATGGTGTCTTGTTGACAACGCAAAGGGGCCTTCAAGAGTTGCCTGGAACTCCCAAAAGCCTTAATAGTTATAGGTTCCCCAACCAGAGCCCGTGACGAGGATTGAACTCGTGACCTCACCCTTACCAAGGGTGTGCTCTACCACTGAGCCACACGGGCAATTTAGTTGATCGTGGTGGGCCGGGCTAGATTCGAACTAGCGTAGGCGTAGCCAGCGGATTTACAGTCCGCCCCCATTAACCGCTCGGGCACCGACCCTTTTTGTCCACGATTATCAACCATAGCAGGAAAGATAAAAAACTAGCAAGCAGTGCCTGGGTTACCCTTGATATTTCTCACTTTTAGATTTGGAAACTTACTTGACAAGCCCTACGTCTCTAGAGTGTAATCAAAACCAACATTCGAAATTGTAAAAATTATTAATGAATCATCTTGGAGGATAGTACTATTTTTACCCCTTGCAATTCCCTAGAGTCCCAGTCTGCCGCTGAGGGTAGCCACGAGCAATCTGTGCTGCATATTTGGGGGCGATCGCCCCTGAACGGCCATGTAAAAATCAGCGGGGCCAAGAATGCAGCCCTTGTCATTATGGCCGGAGCCTTGCTCTGCCCCCAAGAATGCCGGATTCGTAATGTTCCGTCCTTAGCAGATGTACGGCGGATGGCTGAGATTCTGATGGCATTGGGTATTAGTGTGCAACAGCAGGATGACAGCCTCACCATTAATGCCCAGCACATTGGACAGTCTCACGCACCCTACGAACTTGTAAGTCAGCTGCGAGCCAGCTTCTTTGTCGTCGGGCCGCTGTTGGCTCGCCTAGGCATTGCTAGGGTACCCTTGCCGGGGGGATGTGCTATTGGAGCCAGACCCGTGGATTTGCATGTTCGTGGGTTGCAAGCAATGGGGGCGGATGTTCAGATTGAACATGGGATTGTCCAAGCCTGTGTCACGGGAAGCAGCCGTCGACTGCAGGGAGCGAGAATTTACCTTGACTATCCCAGTGTCGGAGCGACAGAAACCTTAATGATGGCTGCCACCCTTGCAGAGGGTGAAACCATTATTGAGAATGCAGCCCAAGAGCCAGAGGTTGTGGATCTTGCCAACTTCTGTCGGGCGATGGGGGCACGGATTCGGGGTGCAGGTACCAATACCATTGTGATTCTAGGGGTTCCTAGCTTACATACCACCGACTACAGCATTATTCCCGATCGGGTTGAGGCCGGAACCTTCTTGGTTGCAGGAGCAATTACCCGGTCTGAAATTAGTCTCTCTCCCGTTATCCCTGACCATTTAACAGCAGTACTGGCGAAATTACGAGAAATTGGAGCTGAAATTGTCGCGGAGTCACCCAACCACCTGAGAATTCTGCCAATGCAGACATGTCTGGGCACAGATATTGAAACCCTCCCCTACCCCGGATTCCCCACCGATATGCAGGCTCAATTTATGGCGCTGTTGACCCTCAGTGATGGGGACAGTGTGATCACGGAAACCGTATTTGAGAATCGCCTGCGCCACGTAGCAGAATTAAATCGTATGGGGGCGGATGTCCGGGTCAAAGGTAATCATGCCATTGTCAGAGGTGTCCCTTTTCTATCAGGTGCCCCGGTGGTAGCAACGGATTTAAGGGCATCGGCAGCGCTCGTACTGGCAGGCTTGGCCGCGGAAGGGAAGACCACGATTCAGGGATTACAGCATCTGGATCGGGGGTATGAGAACTTGGAGTCCAAGCTCAAACAACTCGGAGCTAGAATCCAGCGGGTTGTCGCCGATGCTGAAACGGTTGATCTGCCAGTACTCCCTGTTTCCCTTAGCTAATCGGTGAGTGTATTTGCCGAAATCGGACTGATAATGAGAAGGAGATTAAATAACCCTGGATCAACCCGGTTCGATTTTGCAGACGGGACAGGATAATCGTATTCTGCCTCGGTAGAATTTCTATGTATGATAATGACGATTTAACGTTCTTGGATGTTGGAGGTGATCTGGAGAGTCCTCTCGATCACCTAGAAGTAGTTGAAACTGCATCAGATCAGGTTCAGCCTGATCCAGATCTGATGCTGGTACTGCTTGAGTCGGCGGACGTGCAGCAACGTATGCTGGCGGCGCGAGCTTTCTGTGACTTGCAAGATCAGAGAGCGATTCCTCATTTGACGCACTTGTTGACGGATGGGTGTCCCCTCGTACGGGTGAGTGCAGCCTATGCCCTAGGACGCAACCCCAGTGTGGAGGCCGTCGAAGCCCTGATTCATCAGCTCAACCGGGATTGGAATGGTTATGTTCGCAAGGGCATTGTCTGGGCGTTGGGTAACTGCCACGATCGCAGAGCGTTGCTCCCCCTCGTCCAAACCCTGAAATTGGATATTTCAGCCGTGCGGTTATGGGCGGCGAGTTCCCTAGCGCAGATGGTTGCGGTGGGCTATGAATCGGTGGTCGCAGTCCTGCCACCGCTGATTGAGGCTCTGCGACAGGATGCCATCCCCGCCGTTCGCAGTAATTGTGCCTGGTCCTTGGGGCAACTGTGTCGCGAACTCCCCTCGAATGTGGTCTATGCCACCGCGATCGATGCCCTGATCGAGACCTTTGTGGAGGATACAGACCTGGGAGTGCGGGAAGATGCCAAGGCAGCCTTGTTAAAGGTGGGGGATCCCCGTGCTTTACAACTGATTGCTGAGTTGGAGCAGGAGGGTTTTTTGTAAGGTGACCGCATCCAGTATCCTGCCAATTTGTGATCACGCTGTAATCTGTATTTGGTGAATTTCCATGCAACTCCGTTTAGATAGCGATCGCCTGTGCATTCAACTCGAATGGTTTGAGCAACTCTGGGCCTTCAACCTCAATAACACCTTCACAATTCCCCTTACCCATATTCTGCAAGTCAGCACCGCCTCCCCCCAGAGCAACTGGGGAGAGATTCGGGCCCCTGGGACGTTTGTACCCGGCGTGATTAAAGCCGGAACTTACTACACCCGCGAAGGGCCGGAGTTTTGGTATGTCACCCGTGACCAGGACTACTTAACCCTAGAGTTACAGGAAGAATTCTTCAAACGGATCATTCTCACCCTGGATGATGCGGCTACCTGGGCGACCCAAATGACTACCGTATTGACCAGCCCGCCGCCGGAGGCGAGTAGCAAGCCGCCCCAGGATTAGGATTAGCTACGTTGCTGCCCCATGGCGCGGCCTGCCAACCAGGCGGTTGTCCAGGCACTCTGGAAATTAAACCCACCGGTGATGCCATCAATATCCAGCACTTCCCCTGCCAAGTAGAGTCCCGGACAACAGCGGCTCTCCATGGTTTTTAAAGTTGACTTCTTTGAGGGTGACGCCCCCACAGGTGACAAATTCTTCCTTGAAGGTGCTCTTGCCTTGCAGGGAGTAGCTGCCCTGAGTTAGTTCTTGCAGCAGCCGATTCAGGGTAGGGGTGGAGAGTTGAGCCCAACGGTCTGCACTGCCAATGCCCACGTGTTCCGTCAGGCGTTCCCACAGGCGACGAGGAATGGGCACTGGACAGCTAGCGGCGATCGCTCGCCGAGGCAGTTGGGATTTCACCCCCAGGAACTGCTGCCGCAATGTCTCTAGATTCGATCCAGGGAGCCAGTTCACGGTTAACTGACCTTGATAATGATGGCAGTGAAGCCACCGGGCACCCCAGGCTGAAAGTTTGAGCACCGCAGGCCCACTTAAGCCCCAATGGGTTACCAAACAAGCGCCCATTTGTTCGAGGCGAGGCGAGGTAGGTAGGTGTAGCCGCAGGCGCACCGGATCAACCGCCACCCCGGCCAAGCCTTGCAATCGCGGATCCGCGATCCGGAAGGTAAACAGAGAGGGAATGGGTGGGATCACCTCATGCCCAAGGGCTGTGGCAATGGCATACCCTTGGGGACTGCCCCCCGTTGCCAACAGCAGGCGATCGCAGGGGAAATAGCCCTCTCCTTTGATCCCAACCCGAAACCCTACTGCATCTCGGACGACGGTCGTCACCGCCGTCCCCGTGCGAATATCGATGCCGAGATCCCGCGCTGTGTGCATCAAGCACTGGGTGATGGTCGTGGCATCATCGGTCACCGGAAACATCCGGCCATCAGCCTCTGATTTGAGCGCGACGCCATGGGTCTCAAACCAGGCAATGGTGTCACGGGGTTGAAAGTGGCTAAAGGCACCCCGCAGGGCTTTTGCCCCCCCTCGGGTAGTACTGTACCAGCAACGCTGGATCGAAGCAGGCATGGGTAACATTACACCGCCCGCCGCCGGAAATTCGCACCTTTGTTAACAGTTGACGACCCGCCTCTAAGAGCAGCACCTTTGCCTGGGGATAGGTCTGGGCGCAGGTAATCGCCCCAAAAAAACCGGCAGCTCCCCCCCCGAATAACGACAACCTGAAGACGCTGGCTCAAGGGGCACCTATCGCCCTTGGCACGAGGGGACACTCCAAGAATCTGCTAGCTGGGGCTGGGGGCTGATAATTGGAGCTGCCTCTGGTACTGGGATCTCCGTTGCTGCTGCTTCCTGGAGCGATCGCCAGCCCGTTTGCCAGAGGGTAGGTTCTTTGAGCAGTTGCGCATTTAGCCAGAAACGTACCTTGGGATCGCACGCGGCAACTATCTCCGCAAATACCCAGTTCTCCAGGTTCTTGCGATTGACGACCCGAAAATGTCGCCAGCCGTCCACTTTGCGATGGGCGGTCCATTTAGAGCCGACGAGATAGGGAAACTTGAGGGTGCGAGACATGATGGTTTCAGGGCTTAGGACTGCAAGAAATCCCAAAGAATTTCATCGGGTTCATCCTCCGTGGGATCAAACTCGGGTCGAGGGGGATGGATCGGTGCCCCTAAGGGAAAACTGCCCTGATGTGACAGCAGCACCCCATGGAGTTTACTCGTTTCAATTTCCAGCCAGGTGAGCCGCTTCAGTAGATCAGTGTGGACTAAATGGGTCAGTTGGTTCAGCTGAGTTTCCAGAATCTTCACCGTTTGGGTGAGTTCTGCGGTTGTGGGGGCGTCGCTGGTTGCTGCTTCTAACTGCTCTAGATAGGCGGCGATCGCACTCAGGATAATCTGGGAGCGATTACTCCGCTGATTTTGCTGATTTTGCTGCTCAACAATGGCATCCAATCGGGCCACTAATTCACGGGGAATGCGCAATCCCACCATCGGTGTCTTCGCCATGTATTAGCCCACTGGATCGGGAATCTGGCCTAGTGTAGCACTGCTCAACAATCCAAAGATCAGAGATGCCCCAACCGCTGTAACCAAGACTGGGGCTTTCGCGACTCAGGAAGCCAGCAACATGCCATCTTCCAGATGGAGAATACGGTCGGCCAGATCGAGAATCCGAGGATCATGGGTGACCATCAACACGGTGCAGTTCCGTTCCTTGGCCAGTTGGCGCAGTAGTTCCATCACACTATAGCCACTTTGGGAGTCGAGGGAAGCCGTCGGTTCGTCCGCCATAATCAGTTGGGGAGACCCTGCAAGGGCACGGGCAATGGCGACCCGTTGCTGCTGTCCCCCGGATAAATCCTGGGGTTTGTGATCGGCTTTATCCGCTAGCCCGACCTGCTCCAAGAGTTGTTGCACTTGCTCCCGTGCCTGTCGCCCATGAATGCCTTTGAGGTTCAAGGTAATTTCAACGTTTTCTGCCGCCGTTAACGCTGAGAAGAGATTGAAGTCTTGGAAGATAAAACCCAGGTGTTGCAGCCGAAATTGAGCCAGCCGCGAGGATGACATGTGGGTAATTTCTTCCCCAAGCAAATAAACCTGCCCAGAGGTGGGAGTCAGCAGTCCGGCTAGAACCGATAGGAGGGTGGTTTTCCCAGATCCAGAAGGCCCCATCAGCAGCTGTATCACTCCCTGGGGAATCCTCAGATCAATGCCTCTGAGAATCGGCAGGCGCTGCTGCCGAGACTGAAGCACCAACTCCACGCCTTGGGCTTCAATCGCGGCTCCTGAATTGATCAAGGCGGTACTACTGAGGGCAACTCGTTTTTGGGAACGAAGAGAGCCACCCCGTTGCAGCCCAGTTACTGCCTCGAACAAATGCGGTTGCGTGATCGCAGAATTCATGGGATTCAGCCTTTAGACTTGGGAAGCATTTAGTTACATTTCGACACTCGTACCATCCTAGGGTGGGGGGATGATCTTGCTGTTGCCAGCCTGTGTCAGTTGTGAGACTGGCTTGGCTGAATCTAGTGTCACTCCAGCTAGGGTCTCGGACACTAGACAATGATTAGTCTGTGTCCACCTAAGCATTACGGATAGATTGCGCTTTGTAAAGAACATAGATCAAACTCAGCCCTCAGGCTTCACCTGTATGAGTCATCCATTGGGATGAGAAGGCGTGGAGTGGCTTTAGTTCCATAGTTTTCAGTGTCTCGGCTGGTGCTGAACCCAAGCTGAATCTCTGCTGAACCGTTGCTGAATTAAGCGAGGATAGTAATGCACACCTCCGGGAAAGTTTTTGGGATCTATGCCCCTCAACCGTCGCCAATTATTAACGTTGTTGGGAGTTGGAGCTGGTACCTTGGCTACCGCTGAACTGTGGCCAGCCCCCGCTGCTGCTGTTGATGTAATCCCCGTCTCACAACCGTTTACACTCCCTCCCCTGCCCTACGCTTATAACGCCCTTGAGCCCTATATTGATGAGCGCACCATGCGGTTCCACCATGACAAGCATCATCAAGCTTATGTCGATAATCTCAACGCCGCCATCGCCCAGCATCCTGAGTTGTCCGGGAAGGGGGTTGAAGATTTGCTCCGCCATCTCAATGATTTACCAGCAAGCGTTCGAACCACGGTGCGCAATAATGGCGGCGGTCACCTCAACCACACGCTGTTTTGGGAAAGTATGGGGCCAAGGGTCGGCGGAGAACCTACTGGGGCGATCGCCGTGGCATTGGTGAAAAACTTTGGTAGCTTCGCCGCCTTTCAACAACAATTTAATGAAGCAGGTGCGAAGCGCTTTGGCAGTGGTTGGGTCTGGTTAGTCCGCACCCCGGAGGGCAAACTGGCAGTAATCAGTACCCCCAATCAAGATAGTCCGATCATGGAAGGTCTATTTCCAATCCTAGGCAATGATGTTTGGGAACATGCCTACTATCTGAGTTACCAGAATCGGCGCGGTGATTACCTAAAAGCCTGGTGGAATCTGGTTAACTGGCCTGTGATCAATCAGCGTCTTGAAGGGGCGATCTGATTCCACCCATGATGATTCTCACTCAGGTGTAGTATATTCTGGCTTCTGGCTTCAGAATTCTACCCAAGGAGCTGTTACTGAATTCATGGGGGAGTTGCTATAGCTCCAGAGGCGCGGCGACACCAATGACCATCGCTTCCTAGAGATGGCTGTATTCAGGGTAATTGATCACAAAATGGCAGTCCCCGATGGTCCCAAGACACCCCCCCTATGGCAACTCCTCCAGTGGATTCGGCAGCCACTGACCTATCTGGATACCAATGCCAGCCGTTATGGAGATTGTTTTATCGGTCACTTTGCCGGATTGCCAAAATTTTGGTTTATCAGCAATCCCCAGGCGATCGCGGCTATTTTCACCGCCGATGCCCAGCAATTTGACTCCGGTCAGGGCAATCAAATTCTGCGGCCCACCCTCGGGGATGGATCGATTCTGTTGCTTGATGGCAACCGCCATCAACGCCAGCGGCAACTGCTAATGCCCCCTTTCCATGGAGAGCGGATGCGAGCCTATGGTCAACTAATCAGCGAGATTACGGAGCAGGTCGTCCAGCAATGGGGAATCAATCAGCCGTTTACCCTGCGACCCAGGATGCAGGAAATTTCCCTGGGGGTGATTTTGCAAGTCGTGTTTGGGTTACACACCAGAGAACGCTGTGAACAACTACGGCAGATGCTGAATGCCTTTTTAGCGTTGACGACTTCGCCCTTGGGAAATGCCTTAGCGTTTTTCCCAGGGCTGCAAAGGGACTTAGGCGCGTGGAGTCCCCAAGGACGCTTTTTTCGACTGCGGCAGCAAATTGATCAGTTGATTTATGCCGAGATTGCCCAGCATCGTCAATCCCCCGACACCGGAATCGATATTCTCAGCTTGTTGTTGGCAGCCCGCGATGATGCCGGAGAGCCGATGAGCGATGAAGAATTGCGGGATGAACTGATGACGTTGCTGCTCGCAGGCCATGAGACCACTGCGACTGCCATGACCTGGGCACTGTATTGGATTCATACCTTGCCAACAGTGAAAGCGATCTTACTGGCAGAACTGAATTCCCTGGAGGATGACACCGATACGAGCGCGATCGCCCGTCTTCCCTATCTCCATGCTGTCTGCTGCGAAACCCTGCGAATTTATCCTATTGCCCTGATCACGCTGCCGCGAATCGTCAAATCTTCCATGGAACTCATGGGTTATCAGCTGCCGCCAGGAACGGTGCTGGCACCTTGCATTTATCTCACCCATCGGCGACCAGATCTCTATCCTGAGCCTCAGCAATTCCGCCCAGAACGGTTCCTAGAACAGCAGTTTTCTCCCTATGAGTATTTGCCATTTGGCGGCAGCAATCGTCGTTGCATCGGCGCAGCCTTTGCCTTGTTTGAGATGAAGTTAGTTTTGTCCAGAATTTTGCGATCCTGTCAACTAGAGAGAGTCGATCAACGCCCCGTGCGACCAACCCGCCGGGGAGTCACCATGGCTCCTGCCGGAGGTGTCCGCATCCTCCGGCGGTAAGCCCCAGACCCAAAAATGCTTGCCACGACACTCCTTGTTTACGACGGCTCCAGATCAGGGGTCAACAATTGAGTCGTGAGGTGGCGCAGTATCGTCAGCCCCCGCCATGATCCCTGAATCAGTCGGGCGGCGGCCAAGGGTTGACGGATTAGCCCCAGAGCTAATGGCAGGGGTAAGAGGCTGCCATCCAGACTCAAGGCTGCCGTGATATCCGGCAGGTCATGGTGGCAGTCATCGCTCACCACGCGCACCATTGCCAGAGATGCTCCGGTGTCTGCGAGAACCTCTAGCGCCGCAGCGCCTTCCATATCGACGACAGCAGCCCCGGTGGTTTGCCCGAGGTGACGCTTTTCTTGGGCGGTAACCATTAGGCGATCGCTACTCCAAGCGGTTACCAATGGTAGCGTGGGGAACCTTGTTTGCAATCGAGCTGTGAAATCGGAGTCACAGACTTGGAATTTCTCTGAAGGTTGGCTGCTCAAACATCCTCGGTAGATCACTCCATCTCCCACACCATAGACAGGTTGCAAACTGCCACATAGACCCATGATCACAATGCGAGGTTGGTGTAATTTCTGAAAATCATCCTGATGAATCCAGTGGTATAAGTAGTTGCGAAGAGGTTGAAGACCCACCGGGACTGCCAGCACTTTCACGTTGGGCATTTCAACGGCGCGTGCTCCCTGAGTAACCGATTGATACTCTGCGCCCTGTGGAACCAAAATCAAATCAATCAAAGCGGACATTGCTTTCTCAGATGGCTAAAAATTCCTTGCTTCCAGATCCCTTTCACGATGCTTTCATCTTGTCAAGTATCTCAGGTAATGAAATAGGCTATCCTGATGGAAACTTCTCCTACTAGGAGATATTACTCAGTCTCTCTCCAGATCCCGGCAACCTGCCATGAAGCCAGTTCAACTGCAACCCACCTCGCTAAAGTCTACTCTGTTTGATCTTGCCACCTACCTCAGGCAACGACAGGAGCTGGTAGAGGCTGCCCTCGATACTTCAATGCCAATTCTCTACCCTGAGAAGCTTTACGAGGCCATGCGCTACTCTTTGTTGGCTGGGGGTAAGCGCCTGCGCCCAATTTTGTGTATTGCCAGTTGTGAACTGGTCGGTGGGACGCTGGAGATGGCAATGCCCACAGCCTGTGCCCTGGAGATGATCCATACGATGTCGTTGATCCATGACGATCTGCCCGCCATGGACAACGACGACTACCGCCGAGGCAAGCTTACCAATCACAAGGTCTTTGGGGAACGGATTGCAATCCTAGCGGGAGATGCTCTCTGGGCCTATGCCTTTGAATGGATTGCCAGCCAAACCCAGGGTGTCCCTGCCGAACAAATTTTGCCTGTGGTTGCCCAAGTGGGTCGAGCCATTGGTGCCGCTGGTCTCGTGGGAGGGCAGGTGGCTGATCTGGAGGCTGAAGGGAAAACCGATACCTCTGTGGAAGCGCTGCACTTCATCCATACCCATAAAACAGGTGCACTTCTAGAAGCGTCTGTGGTCAGCGGAGCCATCCTAGCGGCAGCATCGGAGATCCAATTAGAACACCTCTCCCGATATGCTCAAAACATTGGTCTCGCCTTCCAGATTATGGATGACATTCTGGATATTACGGCAACGGATCAAGAACTGGGTAAAACCGCAGGCAAAGATCTCAAAGTACAAAAAGCCACCTATCCCAGTCTCTGGGGATTGGAGGAGTCTCGGTACCAAGCTAAGCAGTTGATCACAGCAGCAAAGGATGAGTTAGAGCTGTTTGGAGATCAGGCGTTACCCTTACTCTCTCTGGCAGACTTTATTGTCAACCGCCGATCTTAAAGTAGGAGGCTCCCAATGCATCCTACTTTGGAAGAAAGGTAACGGATCACCCTGAGGGAATTACCATGTTCCCGTTTTTGGGTTGTCCCGATATCTTACTGTGGTATACGATGCTCCCGATCCGCTGCGAACTGCCTCCTATGCCCCCGCTGGCGTGTTAGCAGGTGTGTTCCAGCTCAAGGGGTAATCTAAGCGGTGGCGGTACTCTTTGGTACCCGATGCACCACATTGACGGTTTCTTGAATCACTAAGCCTGCAGTGACCATCTCTTGCACAATGGGGAGAAAAGCAGCGATCGCCTCAGCCTGATCAATAAGAATCACAAGAATGGGTAAGGCTGAAGCCATTTCAAACATTCGGGCGGTATGGATAGTATGGTGATCTCGAAGTCCGTAGCCCTCCATCCCCCTAAAAACTGAGGCACCCGAGAGATGATGCTTTTGGGCTGCTTCAACGATCGCGGTATGGAGTGGCTTACCATGCCACTGATCAACTTCAGTGATGTGAATGGTGAGCTTTTCCCATGTCTCCATGTTGCCTCCTGCTAATCTACGGCTGATTGATCGATGGCTGATCTACTCGGTGGTTGTTGTAAAGCCCATTCCACCTGACTGAGCACTCCCTGTAACAATGCCACCTCTTGCTTGGTAAGGCCAGACCGCTTATACAGTTGGCGGAATTTTCCCATGCGACTGGCAGCGGTGTGGGGGTAAAGATACCCAATTTTTAATAAGAGGTTTTCTAGGTGTTGAAAGTAGCGCTCTAGCTCGTCTAGGGGAGCAATCTCCGTCCCTATCACTCCATCGGGAAGTTGATGAATCGATGCGGCTTGCCTGTGAACAGATTGATAGAGTTCGTAGCAGCAAATACCAACAGACTGAGCCAAATTTAGCGACAAGTATTGGGGATGGGCGGGAATGGTGACATAGCGTTGGGCATAGTTTAATTCTAGGTTGGTGAGTCCATGATCTTCTCGACCAAAAATCAGGGCTGAGGGGACTTCCAGCAACCAGGGTAAAGCAACCTGGGGGGACTCTAAATCCACTGTCAGGGTACGACTCCGCGCTGTGGTGGCGATCGCCCGGTAACATCCCTGTAACCCATCAGGTAAGGTTGCCACCCGTTGCGCGGCTTCTAGAATATCCCCCGCATGGACGGCCATCTGCCGAGCTTCATCCCCCAGAGGATCACATTGGGGATTCACCAACACCAACTGCTGGAGTCCCATATTCTTCATGACGCGGGCGATCGCCCCTACGTTACGGGGACCTGCTGGTTCCACCAAAATAATGCGTACATTTGCCAGATCAGGCTCACCCATGCTGTTTTTTCTTGGTTAAGTTACAAGCCCAAACCCTTAGCCCCTCCTACCAGGAAACCCACCCTAGGAGAGGCTGAGAAGTTTCAGAGCGAATGGCTCCGATCCCCGATCCAGAAATTGTTTCTAAACCATTGCTGGCACTGGGATTCTCAGGTGGGGATACAGCGGAAACCGCTCACACAGATTTGCAACCCGCTGACGGCAGTCTTGGGCGATTGCCTCGGCATCGGGGTGCAAGAGGCGATCGCCCAGGATATTCCCAATCTCCGTAAATTCCTCCGTCCCGAGTCCACGGGTGGTCATGGCAGGTGAACCCAGACGCAGTCCACTGGTGACAAAGGGCGATGCTGGATCAAAGGGAACCGTATTCTTGTTGGCGGTAATATTCACCGCACTCACCAATTGGTCTGCCTGCTTCCCCGTCATGCCAATTGAACGCAAATCAACCAGCATTAAGTGGTTATCGGTGCCATCGGAAACAATTTTCAACCCCCGCTGCTGTAACTGACTTGCAAGGGCACGGGCATTGGCAATCACTTGAGCCGAATAGTGCTTAAATTCAGGTTTTAAGGCTTCGCCAAAGGCAACTGCTTTCGCCGCAATTACATGCTCCAGTGGCCCACCTTGGGACCCGGGAAAGACACTCTTGTCAAACTTCTTGCCCAACTCGATATCATGGGTGAGAATCAGACCGCCCCGTGGTCCCCGCAGGGTTTTGTGAGTGGTGGTGGTGACCACATCACAATAGGGAATCGGATTGGGGTGATGCCCTGTGGCAACCAACCCCGCAATGTGGGCAATGTCCGCCATTAAGTAGGCTCCCACTTCGTCGGCGATCGCCCGAAATTTATCGAACTGAATCACCCGAGGATAGGCTGAATATCCACAGATGATTAGCTTCGGACGATGTTGCAACGCCAGATCCCGGATCTGATCGTAGTCCAGCTGCTCTGTTTCAGGGCTAACGCCGTAGTGACAAACCTGGAACCATTTTCCTGACACATTCACCGGTGAACCGTGGGTGAGGTGACCGCCATGGGACAGATCCATACCGAGAATCTTATCCCCCGGTTCCAATAAAGCGAGAAATACGGCAAAGTTCGCCTGAGCACCGGAATGGGGTTGGACATTGGCATGGACGGCACCAAAGAGTTGCTTGGCTCGCTCAATGGCCAGTTGTTCAATTTCATCGATATATTCACAACCGCCGTAATAGCGCTTACCCGGCAGACCTTCAGCATACTTATTGGTGAGGACAGAGCCTTGGGCCGCCAGAACGGCTGCGGAGGTGAAGTTTTCGCTGGCAATCAACTCAAGGTGATCCCGCTGGCGTTGGAGTTCCTGCTGAATGAAACCCGCAACGACCGGATCTGTTTCGGCTAGCAAGTCTAAGTTGGTCTGGGGCACAGGCAAACCTCTTGAAGATCACAGATATCTAAACAGATATCTATTGTAGAACCTGTAGAACCAGCACTTGGGGTGACGGCGCGACCCTAAGAATCATGACGATGCCGCCGCTACAACACCCGACATTGGCCTTGATGGCGCAGTAGGTGATCACACAACACCAATGCCATCATCGCTTCCACCATGGGTACGGCTCTCGGCAAGACACAGGGGTCATGACGCCCTTTGGCGGCTAAGGTAGTCTCTTCTCCCGTTGCGGTGACCGTTCGTTGTTCTTTACGAATGGTGGCCGTGGGCTTAAAGGCAACCCGAATGATAATTGCTTCGCCGTTGGCAATACCCCCCTGAATCCCCCCCGAACGATTGGTGACAGTGCGAATCTCGCCGGCATCATCGATATAAAACTCATCGTTGTGTTCGCTGCCCGTGAGCAAGGTACCGGCAAATCCTGAGCCAATTTCAAATCCCTTACTGGCGGGTAATGACATCACTCCCTTCGCAAGGTCAGCTTCCAATTTGTCAAAAACAGGGACTCCCAAGCCTTTAGGCACATTCCGGGCGACACACTCCACCACCCCGCCAATGGAATCCCCCTCCCGGCGCACCTGATCGATCAACTCAATCATGCGATGGGCACAGTCCGGGTCAGGGCAACGAACGATGTTGGCCTCGACCTGCTCTAGGGTCACGGTTGCAGGATCGACAACACCTTCTAAGTCCTTGATGCGTTTGACATAGCCGACAATTTCCACCCCAGCGACCTGGGATAAAATCTTTTTGGCGATCGCCCCAGCAGCAACCCGACCAATGGTTTCTCGCGCTGAAGATCGCCCCCCACCTTGCCAATTGCGAATGCCATACTTGGCTTCATAGGTGGCATCGGCATGGGAGGGACGAAACTTCTCAGCCATTTCGTCGTAGTCTTGAGAACGAGTATCTTGATTGCGAACCAACAGGGCAATCGGAGTTCCCAGGGTTTTGCCTTCAAACACCCCCGACAAAATTTCACAGCTATCAGCTTCCTTCCGGGGAGTGGTGATTTTACTTTGCCCCGGACGGCGACGATCTAACTCAGCCTGAATTTCAGTCGCAGAAATCTCCAAACGGGGAGGGCAACCATCAATCACAACCCCAATGCCGCCCCCATGGGACTCGCCGAAGGTTGTAATCCGGAAGAAATGACCAAAGGTATTGCCCATAAAGGTATTTGTGCCAGCTCAGAGTTTTGTATTGTAGCGTTAATTATCCCTGTCCTGAGCTGTTCAGAGTGGCTGGACTGCAAGATGCAGCCAGCCGGACATCATCCAGATTTAGCGCTGTCGTTGATAGGTGGTCTGGGGCTGATAGTAAACCTCAGAACCCTGATCAGAGACGAAATGGCAGGCCCAATACGAACGGAAAAAGCTCTGCCAAATGGGTTCACTGGACTGGCGGTAATAATCGCCCAAAATTGGCTTAATGGCCTCGGTTGCAGTTTTCAAATGATAATGGGGCATATTCAAGAAAATATGGTGCGCTACATGGGTGCCAATATCATGGTGAATCGGGTTGATCCAGCCATAGTCGCGATCGATCGTCGATAAAGCACCTTTGAGAAAATACCAATCATCCCCGCGATACCAGGGAATATCTGCTTCGGTGTGGTGCAAAAAGGTGACCAAATCTAGCCACATGACAAACACCACGTAAGGCCCCAGATAATACTTCACCAGAAATAGCCAGCCATACTGGTAGGTTAAAGCACCTAAGCAACCAATCATCAGCAACCAGAAGGCAGAACTGGTCAGCACATCCCATTTTTCCGAGGGACGAAAGAGAGAACTTTGAGGGAGAAAATGAGACCCTTGCTTACCGGGCGATCGCTGAAACAGATAAACCGGGTAAGCCAGCAGCGGTAAATAAAAGCGGAAAAGCTTTTCATACCAGGGCATTTGCCCATATTTTGTCTCGGTTACGGGATACCAGCTCTCATCCGTATCAATGTTGCCCGTGTTGGCATGATGGATCCGATGACTAATGCGCCACCCATGATAGGGCACCAAGATGGGGGTATGAGCAAGATGCCCAATCAAGTTATTCAGCCATTTGAGTTTAGAAAAAGATCCATGACCACAGTCATGCCCGACAACGAACAATGCCCAGAACATCGTTCCTTGGATCAACCAAAAAACTGGGAAAAAGAACCAAGAATCCAGCCGATAGGCGATCGCATAGAGTCCGGTAATGATTGAAACATCTAAAAAGAAGTAAGCCAGCGATCGGCCAATCGATGGTTCAAAACAAGAAGCAGGAATAGCAGCCTTTAAATCTTGGAGTCTAAAGGGTAGCTCTGACCCACGAGCAGATGAGGCTGGAGTAGCCGATAGATTGACAACAGTGTTTGATTGCACAGACGTTCCAATTTGACCAGGATTTTAGACCTGCATTCAGTATTTGCTAGGGCACAGAGCGCTTGATCGACAAGGGAAAAGAGCTAAGACACACCTCCGTTGCCTATCTGAAACTTTTAACCAGGTTCGCTGATTAACCCACAGAACCTCGAACCACTCCTGTAAGAGCCGCTGCCCTTCTAGAAATTGAACCTGCCCGTTAGCGATACAGAATGCAAGGGAGAAACGGATGTTATTTTACTCCCTTATGAGCCAAAATATTACAAATTCGTTACATTTTCCTGGCGGCAGCTCTCCCAGATGGCCATTTATGCCTGCTTTGTTGAGCATCTCTGAGCTGCAAATGCTTTCGCCACCAGGGATTGCATCAGGATTCCTAGCTATCTTGCAGTTGAACTGTCCCCTGCTCAAGCATCCGGGTTGATGAGGTGCCACAAGGGGAAGGCAATTGAACTATCCAGTTCAAAGCGGAACAATTACTTCTCTCCCTCTATGACCAATGTTCGCGGCAAACAAATCATCAGAGGTGTCAAACCTTATCCTCTGCTTCTAACCCACAGGGATGGTTGGGATCGCCCTGTTCCACCTGAATAGTGGCATGCTCAATCCCAAACTGGTCGTGGAGTTCCTTGCTAACACGACAGAGAAAGTCATCCCCCGGATGGTTGCCGGGAATGACGAGATGAACCGTAAGAGCGGTTTCGCTGGTACTCATTCCCCAAATGTGCAGGTCGTGGATCTGGGTAACACCCGGTAATTCTGTCAGGTAAGTACGGACTGCCAGGGGTTCTAGCCCCTCTGGCACTGCATCCAGAGCTAATTTAACCGAGTCGAGCAGGAGTTCCCAAGTACCAAAAATAATCACTCCGCTAATCACCAAACTGACCACTGGATCGATCCAATTCCAGCCAGTGACGACAATAACAATACCCGCTAACACCACTCCTAGAGATACGATGGCATCAGAGGCGAGATGTAAGAAAGCTCCCCGAATATTCAGGTCTTGTTTGCGTCCCGACAGGAATAGCAGTGCCGTTCCTGTATTGACCAAAATTCCCACGATGGCGACTCCAATCACCACCCCCCCCGATACTTGAGCTGGTTCATGGAATCGTTGCAGGGCTTCCCAGGCGATCGCCCCTACGGCTACCAACAAAAAAATGGCATTGGCCAGCGCTGCCAGAATGGAGGTACGTCGTAAACCGTAGGTAAACCGCTGGGTTGGAGGCCGACTTGCCAGCAAGTTAGCCCCCCAAGCTAAGAGCAACCCTAGGACATCACTCAAATTGTGTCCAGCATCGGTGAGGAGTGCCAGGGAGTGGGCCAGCACTCCCGATATGGCCTGAAACACCACCAGTGCTAAGTTTAGAGTGATACCAATAATAAATGCGCGGTTATAATTAGCAGTACCGTGGTCATGGGAACCGTGGGAATGAGACATATCCCGGCCGAGTCAGGTTAAAGGGTTAACTAGTAGTCTACTGGCTTTGGCGCTAACTTCAGTCCATCATCGAAATCTTGACCTGAGGCATACTAAACCTAAAAATCAGAATCCATTAAGGATAATAGTTGCATGTCTGGATATGTGTGCTCAGCAGCAGAAGCTTGGAGTAATCTGGCGAATAATCCCTATGGCGAATGGCCAAGATCCGATCTGCTCCTAACGTATTATTTCTTACTGAGTTTAACCTTGACACCATCACGGGGCATAATCGTACCTGAAAAATATTGTGTGTCATAAGTAGTCCCAGGCTCAAGCTCTATTAAGTATTGCGAAAGGATACTCACTAACTTAACTTTTGTACAGAATAAGGTAAACGCCATTCCAATGCACTGTCGAGGGCCAGCACCAAAGGGAAAATAGTGGAAAGGAGGAGGCGCATCTATAAAGCGTTCAGGTATAAATTCATTAGGATTCTGCCAATGATTAGGATTACGGTGGAATGCCCAGCTACTGATAAAGATTTGGGTTTTTTCCGGAATTTTGTAGTCCCCCAATGTTGGAGATTTTCCTGCAATAACTTCCCGAATAAATAAGGGTACAGCAGGATATAACCTCAATGTTTCCTTGATAACAAGATCAAGATAATGGAGTTGATTAATATCTGCGAGATGGAATTCACCCTCATAATCTACGAGTAATTCACTCAGCTCAGCCTGCAATTTTTGCATGACTGCTGGGTTTTTAGCACATAAAAAATATAGCGGCAGCTACGGCTTCGGCAACATTTCTTGTCCCTGCGGTAAAAGTTGTTGATAGTTCCTCTCGTAATTGTGTTACCGATAGTTTGGTATCCTTAATCACAAAAGATAACAGGTCAATTCCCTGGGAATCGGTCTGCTGTTGGTGTTGATGAATTTGATCTTCAATGAAGGAATTCCATCGCTGTCGTTGCAGCCAAAATACTGGGTTTAGAGATAAAGGATAAGGCAAAAAAGCTTGTCCTCCCCGATTATTCATTTCCTGCATTAACATGTTAAAAGCATCGAAGTAGCTACTATCCATCTCAGTTCCTAGGATGGTGAGACCAAAGATCTGAAAGGATAAGTTCACCAATCCACTAAATAGCTCTACTGATTTAGGTATTGAGCTGGGCTGTAAAATTTCTAAATAATTCGTGGTTTTTTGCTGAATAGTTGGCAAGATCCGCTCAAAATAATTGTCAATATGAGCGGCTGAAAAAGGGTGATTTTGGCGTTTGAATTCCCAGTCTTTTCCATTGCTCAAGAAAAGGCTGTCCCCCATCACTGGTTCAGCTGCACTGCGAGGAGCATTTTTGTAATAGTGATCGCGATCGCTAACTAACACTTTTTCAATTAAGCCTGAATCATTAATCAAAATATTGGCTTGATTGAACAACCAAAAACACATTATATCGCCATAAGCCAATCCATACTCATACAATCTAATATGAGAGGGCGTGTCTACAAAGTCTAAAGAATTGCCAATTAAAAATTTAGGTTCGGGGCCAGGAATACGGCTGAGATCGTTTGACATATGACCTTAACTCCCAAGAAAAAATGGAGGTTTATTAACTCCGGACGGCAGCTTTTAACTTGCTATTAGGAGTCTATAAATCGATCGATAACTATGCAATCATTAAATTCGGGTGTTGCTTAATCCAAGTATAAATTGAAGATCTTGACAATATCACAAGCCAAGTACAGGTAAATTTTGTGATTCCCTAAATATTTGTACTATTAGGTACGTTGGAGGGCAAGAGAAATACATACGGCTCAAGTCGAGTCTCATTCCGTGCGGTAATTTTATCCTCGACTTTTTTCAAATTTCCCTGAAATTTAATTAATACATTCTGAGCCCGAACATCAACAAATTCATTGTCTGGATAGCCTAAGCGATTTGCCCGAAAAACAGAAAGAGTTTTCATTAGCTCTAATTGCTTTGCGGCTAGTTTTTGTGGAGGAAGAATTTTCAGAATCGTGGTTTCATCGATCGTCGGATCGCTACTCGGAGGGGCATAGGTAGCTAGGGGCATGTTAGGGACAAAGGCCATGTAGTCGTATTGGGGATAATTCACCGCAGCGTGTTGTGGGCCACTGACAAAAATTAGCTGCGTTGCTATCTCAACTAACTGATCTAGGGTGGTAAGCTCACCATTGGGAACCAATCCTTTGACATTTCCCCCCTCAGGAGAAATAAGCTTACTCACCCAATTCTTTAGTTCGGTATCCTTGAGGATTTTGTCTTGGGACGTATAGTAGAGATTCAGATAATCCCTTACGTAGTTTTTAATTGCATCCCACAATAACAGTGCATCATCTCGGTAGGGGTAGTCGGGTAAGAAATTCTCGCCCTGTGCATCTAAATCGGTTTCCCCAATGCCTCGCCGGGTTAGCTCTTTCGGTACTGCAAACTCTGTAAAGTTTTCGAAGTATTCCTGGATGGCTGCTTTAATGACGCTGATGGAGGCTTCCAGTGTGCCCGCGAGCAGCGTATCTGCATAGCCACCTTTGCTGATCAATTGTTCTCGTGCTAGTTCATTGATTGCCAGAGTGAATTGAAAATGGGGCTTGAGGAGAATGGAAAGAGGATGATTGGGGGCTAGCTCATTGGCGGTGGCCAGCACAAATGGTTCTAAAACTAGATGCGTTCGACCTAGATGACTGATCGCTTCGTGATAGTTGCCATCTGCCATCTGGGCAAAGATTTTTGCCATAAACCAATGCATCCCATCCCTTGGGGTATATATTGGATTGATTATCGGGTCAGGTTTCTGATTAATTTGAATGGCGATCGGTGCTAAATTCCCGCGATAATCACCATAACCTGTTGGTTTCCAGCAGTACAAGACTAAGGGAGCTGCAATGGTTTTTGTTCCTCTTTCGTAGTGTCCTGGGGTCAGTCCATCCAGCCCCTTATAGTTCGTGAGGAAGAGTCTCCCTTCAGCGATCGCCTCTGCCAACGTCTTTTTGGTTGACATAATTTTTTGAAACATGGCATCTGTGACCGGGAAGTTATCCGGTAATTTGCTAATTACGCGCTCAATGACCATCGGGTTTGCACCCGCAATGCGTTGACGGGCAAAGACAGCATCATGTCGGAAGGTTTCTAGAACTGAGGGTTTGGGCAACAGTGGAAACATCTCCTGATAATCTTCTAATTTCTCGAAGGGATCGAAGATATTCTCGATTTTGCTTGCTAGGGTATTCACAATTAAGGAAACCAGCCCCTTATCGCGCTCTAGCAAATATTTGAATGAAAACATTTCCGATTGAGGCAACGTTTTAATTAGTAGTATTCCCGCAGTCTGGCTATATTGATAGTCTTCTCGCTGTTGCGCGATCGCCTGATTTCGCTGTAGCTGCTGATCAGGAGTATCATCTTGGGGCAAACTCGGTGGGAGCATAGCGCAAATCTCCGAATTCTAAGTTTTCGCCGATTCAAGTATTAAAAGTTGAATGACCTAGTTCACCACCCATAGGAGGTATCAGAGACCTAGCCACCCATATTCAACCTGTTTTAGGACTGAAATCTGCTATTTCTCCCCTTGATCAGGGTTGATATAGATGTCCTATAGCGAGCATGATTCTCGTACCTTATAAAGTTAGAAAACCGTGATGATCCTTCACTCGTGAACCGAGGCAAGGCCTCGAAAGCCTATAAATAGTACAAATAAATTGAAATGACAATTGCTAGTTTGGACAGACAGCAATTCTCCGATAAGTTCCGATAAGTTATGAGTAAACTACCATTAAATGTTGCAAGTTTCCTAACAGATAAGGAAGCTAAATATTCTCGACCAGCGAAAAATCATAGACTAATATCATGTCCACATTCCTGGCAAGCTCTGGTATCTCCACCATGGGTAATAAGCTGTTTGTCACAAGCTAGGTACAGGTAAATTGTGTGATTGCCAGAAAGGGTAGATTCATACCACTCATCAGCAACGCCAGATGACTGCTGCGAGGTAACTTCCTACTGCCATAGGGATTTTTAACCGCCAGCGATGCTCAGCATGAGAATAATTCTCGTTTTTTTGCCTAATTGCTAGGGCTGAAATGGTCATTCGCCTTCAAAACTTAAAAAGAAGTACAAAAGCACCAAAATGAGAATTACTGTTGAACCGCTATCTGAACCAAGTTTTGAAAAATGTGCTAACCTACTTCGGGTTATCTGGAGATACATCCAACTTCTTTAAACTACGTATTCTATTGCGATCGCAGCGCATGATTTAAAAAATATTTAGCTTGTATTAACTTCAAGAAAGACTATGCTTAGGGGTCGGCTCCAGTATTCGGGATGCGTGCTCAGTGCTCTGATGGGTACTGTCTTGGCTTTCGCCACTGGCTGTAGTAAACAAGCAGCAATTGCTCCGCCAGCCGCTTTCCCTGTGCAACTCCTAGAGCTGCAACCCGCCTCGGTTCAAGATACCACTGAGTTTGTGGGCAAGCTAGAAGCGATCGCCCAGGTGCAGGTGCGATCGGAAATTCAAGGCACCATCCAAGAGATTTTGGTGCGTGAAGGCGATCCCGTGGCTGCCGGAACGACATTGATCAAACTCCAGCCCGATCAAACGGTGCCCCAGCTCCAAAGTGCTCAGGCTGCGGCCAATGGCGCTATCTTGGCACGGGCAACCGCATTTAAAGATCGTCAAGTTTCTCAAGCTCGGCTGTTAACGGCTCAGTCGGACTTAGACCTGGCTCAGACCAATTTTAAGCGCGCCCATTATCTCCTGAATGAAGGGGCGATCGCGACCCTGCGCTACGACGAGGCCAAAAACCAGCTGGATGCGGCCCGCAATCGACTCACTGCTGCTAAAGAGCAATTTCAGGCAGCAGATATTGCTATTTTGCAAGCCACCGCCAATGTTCACCAGGCTCAAGCTGAGGTAAAAGCAGCCAAGGTCAGTGTCGGATTTAAGCAAATCGTCGCTGCGATTCCTGGGATTGTGGGGGATTTACCCGAGCGGGTAGGGGACTATGTGACGACGGGACAGGTGGTCACCACCCTGACCCAAAACAATGCCTTGGATTTGCGCCTCTCCATTCCCTCCAATCGGCTGAATCAGTTGCGGTTGGGGTTGCCAGTCCAGTTGGTTAATCCCAACACCAAGGAACAGCTCACAACTGGCCGTATTAATTTCATTGCCCCCAGAGTGGATGCGGCCAATCAGGTGATTCTGGTCAAAGCTCGGTTTCCCAACAACGGCCATCGACTCAAGGATGGGCAGTTTGTGGAAGCATGGGTGATCTGGAGTCAACGCCCCGGAATTTTAATTCCGACCAATGCGGTCAAGCGACTGGCAGACCAGGCTTTTGTTTATGTCGCCCAAGCCGGAACGACCCCAGGGAAATCCCAACAGATTGTACGCCAACGACCTGTGCGGTTGGGTACGATCCAAGCCGGAAAGTACCAGGTGCTGGAAGGATTAAGTCCGGGCGATCGCATTGCCGTGTCCAATATCCTCAAGCTCAAAGAGGGCACCCCTATTCAGCCCCAAACCTAGCTTTTGTTGGATGACGAATCGCCTCCACTCCTTGAGGCTGACAGCGGTTACAGGGCAGGAACTAAGTCAATGGTGAGTGAGTGAATGAGCATTTCAGATACCTTCATCAAGCGCCCCGTCTTAACCACGGTTTGTTCCCTGGTGATTCTCCTGGCGGGTTTGATTGCCTTACCCCTGCTGCCGATCGCCAAATTGCCCCAGATTGCCCCGTCGCGGGTGAATGTGGTCGCCACCTACAGTGGGGCGGATGCCAAAACCGCTGAAGACACGGTAACGACGATCGTGGAGCGGGAAATCAATGGGGTCGAGAACATGCAATATATGTCCTCGAACACCAGCAACAATGGGGTGAGCAATATTAGTGTGGCCTTCCCCACCGCGATCAATCGCAACGAGGCTCAGGTCAATGTCCAAAACCGAGTCTCCCAGGCAACGCCCAAACTGCCGGAGGTGGTGAATCAAACCGGGGTATCAGTCAAGGCGGCCTCTCCCAATATTCTGCTGGCCTACGCCGTCTATTCCGAGAAAAATGCCAAGGGACAGCCGATTTATGACACCTCCTTTATCAGCAATTACATTGACCTGTTTGTCCTGGATGAAATCAAACGGATTTACGGGGTTGGGGATGCGCTGCTGTTAGGGGAACGCAAGTATGCGATGCGAATCTGGCTTGATCCCAATCAACTAGCGGCGCGAAATCTGACCACCAGCGATGTGGTGACCGCCCTCCAGCAACAAAATATTCAGGTGGGAGCGGGTCGGATTGGTCAGGAACCCATTTCGCCGGACATCCAGTTTGCCATTCCCCTCCGAGCCGCCGGACGATTTAAAACAGCGGCCGAAGCCGCCAATCTAGTCCTGCGGGTGGGAGAGGATGGCACCCTGATTCGGATTAAAGATGTGGGGCGGGCGGAACTGGGAGCCGAAAACTATGACCTGAATGCCACCTTTAATGGTGAACCAACGGCGGGTCTTACGATCTATCAATTGCCCGGTACCAATGCCCTGGATACCGCCAATAACATCAAAGACAAAATGGCGGAACTGGAGCAGAGCTTTCCCCCGGCCTCAAGGCGGAGATTGCCTTTGATACCAGCCTGTTTGTCGAGGTGGCGATTCAAGATGTGGTTTCCAACACCTTTCAAGCGATCGCCATGGCGGTTTTGACCATCTTGATTTTCCTTCAGGACTGGCGCTCCACCCTGATTCCCACCCTGTCGATGCCGATTGCAATGTTGGGTTCCCTGTCGGTGATTCTCGGTCTGGGGTTTGAACTCAACCTGCTGACCTTGTTTGGCATCATTCTGGCGATTGGGACGGTCACCGATGATGCCGTGGTGATTGTGGAATCGATTAAGGTCAAGCTAGAGGAGGGGGCAAGACCCTTGCAAGCGGCCCTGGATTCGATGCGGGAACTCAGTGGGGCGACGATTGCCTCGGCGTTGACCCAACTGGCGGTGTTTCTGCCGGTGTGTTTCTTTCCAGGAACGACGGGCATTGTCTACCGTCAGTTTGCCGTCACCTTGTCTGCGGCCATTGTCTTTTCGACCTTTAATGCCCTCACCCTTTCTCCCACCCTGGGGGCCTTGCTGCTACGCCCTCCGGGACAGGCGAATACCATCATTGACCGGGGGGTTAACTTCCTGTTTGGTTGGTTGTTTCGCGGTTTTAATGTCGTCTTTGGGGCGATCGAGGGATTCTATGGCTGGCTGATCGAAAAACTCACCCAGATGCGCCTGCTGGTGATGGTAATTTTTATCGGGGGGTTGCTGGCGACGGTGTTTATGTACCAACAGGTGCCCTCCGGTTTTATTCCAGAAGAAGATCAGGGCTATGCCTTTGTGATTGGGCAGTCGCCCCCGGATGTTTCCCTGAGCTATACCCGCAATGAAGTGGCAAAGGTGAATCAAATTCTCCAGGACTTTCCCGAAATTAAATCCAATCTGGGCATCGCTGGCTATGGTTTTGATGGCAATGGCTATAACCAGTATCTGGTGTTTCTCAACTTCCAACCCTGGGAGGATCGTCCCGCTCCTGGTCAAACGGCCTTTGGTGTGCTGAGACGCCTGAATGCCCGACTCAGAAAGGAGATTACCGGCTCTCGCCCCGTGGCGGTGAATGCTCCTCCGGTGGATGGGCTAAGTACTACGGGGGGATTTGAGTTTCAGTTGCAGAATCGGGGGGGCTGCCCGTTGAAGCCCTGATTGATACGGCCAACCAGGTGATTGCTGCGGCGAATCAACGACCCGAACTGCAAAACGTGTATACCGGTTTTACCGCTGGGACGTCTCAACTGGAAGTGAATGTCAACCGTTCCCTGGCTAATTCCTTAAATGTAGATGTGGCGGAAGTTTTCAAAACCCTGCAAACCTATCTGGGGGGGAACTATGTCAATGACTTCGTGCTTGGGAATCGCCAATATCGGGTTTATGTGCAGGCAGAAGGCGATTACCGCACCGATCCCAAGGTGTTGCAACAGCTCTCGGTGCGATCGCGGGATGACAATCTGGTGCTATTGGGGAATTTGCTGACGATCAATTCCTTTGTTTCACCGCCGACCCTGACCCATTACAACGTCTATACGTCGATCAAAATCCAGGGTGGCCCGGCTCCCGGTTACAGTTCAGGACAGGCGATTCAAGCCATGGATGAGGTGGCGGCGGCAGTCCTGCCAACGGGTTTTGGTTACGAATGGACAGGCGCTGCCTTAGAAGAAAAAGCAGCGGGGGGAGCTACCTTGATTCTGTTTGGCCTGGGATTTGTACTGGTATTTCTGGTTCTGGCTGCCCAATACGAAAGTTACATTGATCCGACGATCATTATGCTGACGGTTCCCCTCTCCACTCTGGGAGCGCTGCTCGCCATTTGGTTCCGAGCTAATTTCTTGCAGGTAGGGGGCATCTGGCCGATCATTAACAATGATATTTATGCCCAGGTGGGGCTGTTGATGCTGATTGGGATGTCGGCGAAAAACACGATTTTAATTGTGGAATTTGCTAACCAGTCGAAGGCCGAAGGCATGAGCATTACCCAGGCGGCGATTACCTCGGCGAAATCCCGGTTTCGCCCGATTATAATGACCGCTGTCTCTGGTTTGGTGGGGTACATCCCGCTGATGACGGCGGTGGGAGCGGGGGCTATGAGTCGCTGGTCGATCGGTACTGTCAGTTTTGGAGGATATCTGATTGCCACGATTTTAAGCCTAGGGCTGGCCCCGGTACTTTACATCGTAGTTAAGACGATAGAAAAGAATTTTTTCCAGGCAAATGTTCAAACTTCTGAATCCTAACCTCCGAGCCATGGGGAAGCCCATTCAAGCAACCTTGGTGATGGATCTTCTTAGAGGATGTTTTAAAAGGGTAGGCTTTAGCCTTAAATACAACTCAGAGGCGCGATCGCAAACCCTGGAACCCTGATTCTCTCGTATTAGCTTCTAGGTAGCTAGGGTGGTGAAACACACCCTGAAAGACTTTTAAAACATCCTCTTAGTTATCCCCTAATCCGCTAGGTACATAATTCAAGTCACTGGTGATCAATAACCGATCAAGACTGGTGCCATCTTCACGATAGGCAACCGTCAGTTTGTGCGAACCCAGTGATAATTTCCAGTTGACTTCAGTATTGCCGACATTTGCATCCCGGACATCATTCCACGCCCAATTTGAAGACAACGGGATATTGTCCCATTTGTACCATGGGCCGCTATCTACCTGAACCCAGAAAGAATTATGACTCGTTGTTGGTGCGATCGTCCGGCCCCAGATTTTATAAGTTCCTGGCAAGTTAACCTTAAGGGTATAGGTGTCAGTGCCATTTTCTGGAGGTTGATTCAAGGCGTTATTGCCTGATCCAATAGTAATATAGTGACCACCAGAGGCTGTGCTACTGGATAGGTTTTGCATTGGTGCTACTAAGCTACCTGATTCTGCCTCAACCCAAAACTTGGATTTACCCACTTCCATTATTTTTGCAATTGAAGGGACTCCGTTGTTATTAATAATAAACAGCATATAGTAGCCAGGTGGCATAATATTGGCGTTTGCAGGCGCAGTAACTGATAGGCTGTTATTGCCAGGTGTAAATGAAATTGGTACATAGCGTTGCTCCATGTTGGTCGAGTGGGTGACAGAGCCAAGACGAACCATTGCTACCTTTTCAATACTATTTGCCTGAGAGGTACTAATTGTAAAATTTTGCCCATAAGCTACTATTTCTGGGGCATATTCAATGGTAGGACGGAGGGCTATATCTCCAGAACCATCATTCTTAAAAAGATAAGGGGGGGAATAAATTTCGGCATTCATTTCCAAATAGTTTGCCGTTGTACAGTCACCGCAAATGCCTCCCCCTGCAGAGAGTACTCTCCCATCTGGCAGCAACAGGGCAGTCGAATGATACTGACGGGGTATCTGCATACTTGCTAATGTTCGCCACTTCCCTGTTGCAGGATTCCATAATTCAGCAGCATAAATTGCTGCATTTAAATCAACCAGACGTTGAGTTTTGCTGTTAAGACCACCCGTTACCAAAACGGTGCCATCGGCCAAAACAGTGAGGTTGTGCTGTCTCCGACCATACTGCATGGAGCCAGTCGTAGAGATCTGTACAGGAGAATTATTAATGTTAAGAACCCTCGCACTGGCTTCTGGAAAACTGACCGCATCTCCCCCTGCCCCACCAGCCACTAGAATTTTACCGATGTCATACATGGCATAGCTACCGTAGGTACGGTTGATACCGTCGCGCCCACCGAGATTTTGCCAAGCGCCAGTTCCACTTGTGTTGAGGTAGCGCAGAGCATTATTAGGGCCAGCATAAAACGCTTGGCCATTCGGAGCTGCTTGGAGCCAGGGATAGGTAGGTAAAGTAAGATTGGCTGCGGTCAAAGTGCGCAGTGTTCTTGAAAGTGAGAGAATTTCAGGAATTGTCGCCCATGTCGTTGGTGCAGAGATTTGCCTGCCCGATGTGATTAACATATCGCCGCTGGCCAAAGCAGTTACGGAGGGGTACCACCGTTGATATTGCATGGATGGTCCAAGCGTCCAAGTATTCGTAGTTGGATCGAAAAAGTGAGTTGCTTTGATCCCATCTAAATTACTGTTCAGAGTGCCGCCAGCGCCAAATACTATGCCGTTTGGCAAGTTAGCATGGCCACCGCAAAACAGGTTCCCATCCTCGGTTTTTTTGTTGACATTCGTATGTTGATTAGTGATGGGATCCCAGACGGTAGCCCGTGTTGTGTTTGGAATGCCAGTCGCTGAATCCCAGGCCAGTACTTTACCATTCTTCATCAAAGTAGCGTGGATGGTAACGACTGGCCAATCGTATACATCTGACCACTGACCGAGAATATAGCGCTGGGTTGGGTCATCTGGAATTAGAGCAACTCTCTGACGACTTTTACTAATTTGCAAAAGTCGTTGCTCTGCCTTAGTATCCATCCTGACGTCATCTTGCTTAAAATGCTCTAGAGCAGGGTTGATTCCTGAGAAACTCGCTACTGATACTTTATATGCTATGGCCTTCTGGTTGATTTGCATCCCTACTGTAACAACCAGTATGCATACTAAACCAGGCATCAAAGCTTCTAATAAAAATTGCCGCCATCGCTTAACAAGTGGTTTTATACCGTCATATTTTTTGAGATATTTTTTCCTGTTGAAAAAATCAGACATAAAAATATTTGCCCTTTGCTCTAGCCTGCCAGTTCTTGATAGCTATAGAATCCATTTGACATTTTCTGAGGCCGAAGTGGCTAAGTGCATAAGCAGTCATTGAATAAAATATAGGTTGTATTTCCCTGATATTGTCTATAGTCCAATTAAAGGTTTTTTTTACCAGATTCCTGCAAGGTTTCATCCAATCACTCGTGTGTTGAATGACCCTTGAGATTGCGCCAGGAACAAATCGGGATTTTCCCAGAGCATAGTTTTCGGCTTTTCAGGGCTTGGGAGACCGTTCAAACCCAATTTTTGGCATGATCTGGGAATAAATTACTAGAACTGCTGGCGGCATTGTCTGAGGATGATTACGGTCTACTTTAATCCTGAGCCCTCATAGATCCCAAATGGGTTCTCTAGGGCGCTGAGAGAATATGTACCCATCCTATACTGGCTAGTAAATACAACGTGGATCTTCAATGCTAGCGAGAATTTGGAGTGCCTCCCTCCTGGGTATCCAGGCTGTGAAAGTCGGGGTAGAAGTGGATGTCTCAGGCGGACTTCCTGGTATTGTCGTTGTCGGACTCCCGGATACTGCGGTACAGGAGGCCAAGGAGCGGGTAAAGGCAGCCCTGAAAAATGCTGGCTATGCTTTCCCCATGCGACGCATTGTGATTAATCTCACCCCTGCCGACCTACGCAAGGAAGGGCCGAGTTTTGATCTGCCCATCGGTGTAGGGATTCTAGCCGCCTCAGAGCAAGTGAGTGCCCAACTCTTAGGGGATTTTCTGTTTGTAGGTGAAATGTCCCTTGATGGCAGCTTAAGGCCCGTAGCCGGGGTGCTGGCGATCGCAGCAGCAGCGCGACAGATGGGCATTACCGGACTGGTTCTCCCCGTGGATAATATGCGGGAAGCAGCCGTTGTTCAGGGTCTGGCAGTCTATGGGTTTCAGCATCTCTCCGAGGTGGTTGCCTTTCTGAGGGCGCCCGAACATTACACTCCGTGCCCCAGGGAAGATACTCTTGAAACTTCAGCTATCCACTCCCTAGCCCTTGATTTACAGGATGTTAAAGGTCAAAACCTGGCGCGGCGAGCTTTAGAAATCGCAGCTGCGGGGGGACACAACCTGATCTTTGTCGGGCCACCGGGCAGTGGTAAGACCATGTTGGCCCGGCGACTGCCGGGAGTGTTACCCCCCTTATCCTTTCCAGAAGCCCTGGAAGTGACGCAAATTCACTCCGTTGCTGGGTTATTGAAACAGAAGGGCACCTTGGTGCGTACCCGCCCCTTCCGCAGTCCCCACCATTCGGCATCCGGGCCATCCCTAGTGGGTGGAGGGAGTTTTCCGCGACCGGGGGAAATTTCCCTAGCCCACCGGGGAATTTTATTTTTGGATGAACTTGCAGAGTTTCGCCGGGAGGTCTTGGAAGTGTTGCGGCAACCCTTAGAAGATGGCTGCGTTACCATTTCTCGCACACGTCAGTCCGTTCAGTTTCCGGCACAGTTTACATTAATTGCCAGTACCAATCCCTGTCCCTGTGGGTATTTTGGGGATAACATTCAGCCCTGTACCTGTAGCCCCCGCCAACGGGAGCAGTATTGGGCACGGCTGTCCGGCCCCTTGATGGATCGGATTGATTTACAGGTGGCGGTGAATCGCCTTAAACCCGAGGAAATTACCCAACAACCCACGGGAGAAACCTCGGCAGTGGTCAGGGAACGGGTGCTGCGGGCTCGCGATCGTGCCCAAGTCCGGTTTCAGCACGAACCAACCCTCCACTGCAATGCCCAGATGCAGAGCCGGCACTTAAAGCAGTGGTGCCCAGTGGATGATAGCTGCCGCCTGATTTTAGAAGGGGCAATTCGCAAACTGGGATTGTCCGCCCGAGCCACCGACCGGATCTTGAAAGTGGCTCGTACCATCGCTGATTTGGCGGGAGCTCCGTCGTTGCAGGTCAGCCATTTAGCAGAAGCAATTCAGTACCGTACTCTTGATCGCATGCAGTAGACTGCTGACACGCCTCAAGGGTTCTGGGGATCAGGACTGGGAAAAACTACTCAGATGGCAATAGGGCTGCTACACAGCGATGGGCAAGATCATCCAGACCTTTGCAACCCTGGGGGATGACAGTTGGCGCTGGCGTTGGAGCAATTTCCCCAGTGGGTTCGATGAGAGTAAAGCAAATTCCATGGTGGTGCAGGAATTCTTGGTGTTGGGGTTGCCAGGCGACCATGGCAGGGGAGGGTGCCGACCCTGTGGTCACAGTCTCACTCACCAGGATCACTTGGGGCGATCGCAGAATGGATGACGGGTCAGTTGGCGGTTTTGGATAAGCTGCAATCGACTCAATACAGAGTTGAAACTCCCCTGGCGTAAATTTGGGATTCAGCGCCCCATCGTACTCAAACTTGCTGAGAATCAGTTGTAAGGCACGAATGCAACGGGTGTCCAGGGGGGCTGCGGTGGGCACGGTTTTGGCTCGAAAGACGGGGACAAACTCGCGGAAGGGCATCCAGACATCAATCCAGGTATCGGTCACCGTATCAAAGGAGTAACTGTAGGCAATGCTGTCCCAGCCACTTTCGGTACGAACAAGAAATTTGTAGCGATCGCCATTGCCTCGCACCCGTAACTTCAGACCATCATAATTCTCTAGACTCAGCGGGGGTTCCAGGTTGCGGGTGCGGACGGAGGCAAACCCACCGGAGTTGGCCGTAGACACCGTACCTGTAAACCAAGCCAGACCCTGTTCAACCCGGAAGCTACTTTCGCTCACCCCTCCCATCACCACGTCATCCACGGCACCCCAGAGGGCTTGCAGATCCACCGCCACGGGTGAGGAAAACTGAAAAATCGGTTGGAGTGGGGTGGATTGCAACGTCGGCACACAGGCTTGTAACAAATTGGAGATATCTTCAATATCTAGGGTGTCTAGGCAACAGATCACAGCTCGGAGGTGGGCTGTGACTTGGGCAGTGAGGGTCTCAGGACGACGCAGATCAACGGCAATGATCTCCGTATCGGCTCCTAAAAGATCCCTGGCCTGGGCTGCATCCTGCACCAGCGATCGCACCTTCATGCCCCGATCCAAGAGTTGGCGCAGGATCCGCTGACCCACCTCACTGGTGGCTCCAACAACTAAAAACACCCCCGGATCAAGGGGTTCCAGGCCAGGGAACTGAGTCCTGGGTCGATTGCCCCATCCTGGTTGAAACCAGTCCCAGTTGCTCAACAGGGGGACGGCTCCGAAATAGCAGAGCGTCTTGAAAAACTCGACCCAGATCCCAAGTTGCTTCAGGCATCACATGTGGTGGTGAGACTAACGGGCAAAGCCAAACACACTGCCCAGCGACCGGGCAATGTTGACGGGTTCCATGGCATCCATGGCAGCGGTGGGTTCGTAGCCACAATGCACCATGCAATCTGCACACTTGGGATTGCCGCTGGCGCGACCATACTGATCCCAATCCGTGTTATCGAGCAATTCCTGGAAGGTGGCATAGTGCCCTTCATTTAGCAAGTAGCAAGGCTTTTGCCACCCTAAAACGCTGTAGCTAGGCATTCCCCAGGGTGTACATTCGTAGTCTTTTTCCCCAGTGAGAAAGTCAAGGAACAGGGGATTGTGATTGAAATTCCAGTTTTTCTGTCCGGACTTGAAGGGAGCCAGAATTTCTCGGAAGAGGGCACGGGTTTGTTCGCGTTGCAAGAAGTGGTCTTGATCCGGTGCCCACTCATAGCTGTAACCGGGGGAAACCATCATGCCATCGGTGCCCAGGGTGCTGATGAAGTCAAAGAAGGCCTGCATTGCTTGGGGATCAGTGCCCTCAAACACGGTGGTGTTGGTGGTCACCCGAAAGCCCTTCGCCTTTGCCGCCTTGATGGCCTTGACGGCGGTATCAAACACCCCCTTGCGGTCAACACAGTGGTCATGGTGTTCTCGGAGACCGTCTAGGTGCACACTAAAGGTGAGGTAGGAGGAAGGCTGAAACTTGTCCAGACTTTTTTCCAGCAAAATGCCATTGGTGCAGAGGTAAACAAATTTCTTCCGCTCCACCAATCCGCGAACAATCTCGTCAATCTGAGGGTGGAGCAGGGGTTCTCCTCCCGGAATTGCCACGACGGGGGCACCGCACTCTTCTACAGCGGTAAAGCATTCTTCCGGGGTCAGATTGCGCTTGAGAATATCGGTGGGGTGTTGAATCTTCCCACAGCCAGGGCAGGCCAGATTGCAACGAAACAGGGGCTCTAACATTAAGGTCAGCGGAAATCGCTTACGTCCTTTGAGCCGTTGGGTTACCAAGTACTTACCAATTTCAATTGCTTGCTGTAAGAGAACGGCCACAAATCTACTCCTCACCAAATAAACGACGACCAATGTAGCACTACCCGTTGGGAACTGGCAGTAGACGCAGTGATAGTTAGAAGTTCAAGATCCTAATGAAATTCCATGCTCCAATTTTGACTGATCCTAACGATATCTTAACGAGGGTTGCTCCCAGCTGCGAAATTGACATACCCTTGCTCCACAAACCAGTCCACCGCCATCTCAAGAGACTGCTGAATTGGGGTTTGGGGCAGGCCTAACTGCTGCACGGCTTTGGAGGCATCATAGTACATGAATTGCCGCGCCATCCGCACCCCATCGACGGGGACAGTCGGAGTTTTGCCTAGGCGAGCTAAGATCTGCTCATCCACCCAAGCCACACTCAGGGGTAGCCAGTAGGGGACCGTTTGTTGTGGGGCTGGCAATCCGGTTAGGGTCGCCAGTTGATCTAACAGAGTCTTCAGGGTGAGGTTTTGATGCCCCAAAATGTAGCGATCACCGGACTTGCCGTGCTCGGCGGCCAGGAGATGCCCCGCTGCTACATCGCGAACATCAATGAAATTTAACCCCGTGTTCAGATAGGCCGGCATTTGCCGCCGCAGAAACCGCAGAATAATCTCGCCCGTTGGGGTGGGTTTAATATCCCAGGCACCAATGGGGGTACTCGGGTTGACAATTACCACTTCCTGCCCGGTGAGAGCTGCTTGTTGCGCCTCCTGTTCCGCTAAAAACTTTAGATTGTTTGTAGTAGCCCACGAGTTTTTCCATCGGACTCTGGTAAGTCTCATCCACTGGGGTTGCAGCGGGGCCGACGCCGATCGCCGCCACAGAACTGGTGTAGACAGTGCGTTCAATGCCCGCCCGCCGCGCCGCTGCCAGAATGTTCCGGGTGCCCAAGACATTACTGTGGTAGAGGCGTTCTCGATCGGCCTGCCAGAGGGAATAGTGGGCTGCCACATGAAAGAGTAACTCACAGCCCTGCATCGGCTGCCACAGATCGGGATCATTTAAGTCCCCGTGAACAATTTCAAGCGGCAGTGACTGCAAATGCTCAAGGGGGTCTGGTTGCCCTCGCCAAGGCTTTCACTTGATAGCCTTTCTCAACCAGCAATCGCACCAAATTTGCCCCAATAAATCCGGTGCCTCCAGTAACAAACACACACTTGGTCATAACTTTGAATGCAATGTCCTGAGTGCTAGTCTAGGCATATTCGCAAGAACAGTCATCGCAAAGGTAAACAACATCACATCTGCGTTGATTGCGATCGCCAATTCATCGACAATTATACTTGTTTGCATGGCATGGAATTTCGTGCCATTGAGCGAGTCAAAGGAGTCTATCACACTATAGAAATCCTAATTTAGACAAAAATACTAAGTTCATTTATGCTAAAAATATAACACGACGAGAGAGCAATGAATAACTTCTTATTAGAGGATGTTTTAAAAGTCTTCCTGGGTGTATCCAACCACTCAGACCACCTAGAGACCGCTACGACAGAATCAGGGTTTATGGATTTTAGATTGCACCACTGAGTCGTATTTGAGGCTCAAGACGACCCTTTTAAAACATCCTCTTAGAACAGAAAATTAAATCAGATCAAATGTCTGTATTAAACGAGTTTCCTGAACAAAATCCTAAGGAGTTGCATTGGTGAGAGATCTGAAAAGCCTAATTAAGAATATTGCCAGGAAAATCGGGTTTAATATTACTCGATATAATCTTGATCTTTCATTAAGTTATCCTGATTTTGATAGAGATTCAATAGACATAATTCAAAACGTAAAAAGTCACACAATGACATCTCCTGAAAGGATTTATGCACTAATACAAGCTGTACGCTACATACACCAAAAAAATATTTCTGGGAGCATTGTTGAATGTGGAGTATGGCGAGGCGGATCAATGATGGCAGTTGCTTATACGCTTAAGACACTAAATGACTGTACAAGGGAGTTGTTTCTGTATGATACCTTTGAAGGTATGTCTACACCAACTTCTAAAGATGTTGATATTAATGGTTACCATGCAAAATCTCTTCTGGAACAATCAAATAAGAAGCATTCTGACTCAGTCTGGTGTATCGCCACATTAGAAGAGGTGAGTCAAGCCCTCAGGCAAACTTTATATCCAGAAAGATTAGTTAAACTTGTCAAAGGTAAAGTAGAAGACAGCATTCCAAGAAATATTCCCGAACGGATCTCCCTTCTTAGACTAGATACAGATTGGTATGAGTCAACTCTGCATGAGTTAACTCATCTTTATCCAAGACTGGCACAAGGAGGAGTATTAATCATTGATGATTATGGGCATTGGCGTGGATGTCGAAAAGCAGTTGATGAGTATTTCGAATCAACTAAACAGAATATTCTGCTAAATCGGATCGATGGGACTGGGCGAATTGGAATCAAAGTTTAAAATATATTAAGTATCGAGATCTGTTTTATTCATCATCCAGATTATAAATATCCCGATTGTAGCTTCCTCTAAATTTCTCAACTATCCAACTATATCTATGACCAAGATACGCAGAAATTATAAGTTTGTAAACATTGCTTGTGGCGGTTCATTTGTTGAGGATGATGGATGGGTAAATTTAGATTATTCACCTATCAATTCGAGAGTTAAAAAAGGCTAATTTGCTAAGTAAACTACCCTTTGAAGATGATTCAATTGATGTTATTTATTCCTCACACTTCATAGAACATATCCCACGACATAAATTGCCTAAATTCCTGAATGAATGTCGGCGCATCTTGAAGCCAAGAGGTACAATAAGGCTGGTTTTACCTGATTTAGAAAAGCTTTGTAAGGAATATATAAGTCAGCGAGAAATAAAGAATCATGATCAAGCAGATTTTCTCATACTTGAACTGATTGATCAATGCGTTCGAACTCAAGCAGGAGGTTTCCTAGATTCGTATTATGGATACCTGAAGAGCAACCCTGAGAAACATGCTCCTATGATTGAATATGTAAGGTTTCGTACTGGAGAAAATCTAAAATTAGACACTTTCGATACAAATAATTCTCTATCTAGCAAAATTCTTAAGAAGTTAAAAGATCCGATTGATTTAGTGATGAGTATAGAAAGAAAGCTAAGTTCAGTATGGATTAGAGTTGTTTCACTTCTAATGCCATCAGCCTTCCGTGAGCAAAATATTAGTTTTGCATCAATAGGGGAAAAACATGCATGGATGTGGGATTTCTATACGCTATCTTGTCAGCTTGAAAATGCTGGATTTAAGAATATAGAACGTTTGAATTTTAATACTACTCATATCTTAGGATTTCCACTAATTCCTTTAGATATAGATAATGAGAATATTCCAAGAAAGGGTGAAGGATCAATGTATATTGAAGCCACAAAATGAAACCGTTGCTACTCTCCCACGGAGATATTAATGGTGGTGCAGCACGTGCCGCCTTTCGCTTGCACGAATCGTTACTTAAAACTGGAATTCCCAGCCGCATGCACGTAGCCACTAAGCACAGTGATCTACATACAATTTACGGTTCTGAAAATAAGCAACAAAAGTTAGCTAGTTTATTAAGATCTCAGGTTGGGATACAACTGATGCGCCTTCAGAAATCCCCCAACCCGGTTTTGCATTCTCCTGCCTGGTTATCCTCCGGTCTAGTTAAAAAGTTCAATGCTGATGATGCAGATGTAATAAACCTCCACTGGATCTGCGGAGAATTTCTATCCGTTGAAGACATTGGCCGACTGACAAAACCCCTGATTTGGACGATGCATGATATGTGGCCTTTCTGCGGGGCTGAACATTACAACGACGATAGTCCAAATGCTCGCTGGCGACTGGGCTATCATTCTCAGAATCGATCTCCAAATCACAAAGGCATTGACCTAGACCGCTGGACATGGATTCGCAAGCGCCGTGCCTGGCAAAGTCCAATCCACCTCGTTACTCCCAGTCAGTGGCTGGCTGACTGCGCCTAAAAAAAGTGCATTGATGCAAGATTGGCCAGTATTGGTCATTCCCAATACCCTTGATATCCTGCGTTTTCAACCCTGGCCTAGATTTTTAGCTCGGAAGGTGCTCGGATTACCTCAAGAAATTCCTATAGTACTTTTTGGGGCTATAGGAGGAGGACGGGATCCACGCAAAGGCTTTGATCTCTTGCAACAAGCTCTCACTGAACTCGCCACCTTGATACCAGATGTAGCTGCTGTCATTTTTGGGCAATCTGAACCGCTCAATCCACCACAATTAGGTCTGCCTCTTTATTGGATGGGGCATATGTACGATGAAATCAGCCTATCCATGCTTTACAGCGCAGCTGATGTAACGGTAGTCCCCTCACGGCAGGAAAATCTACCTCAGTCTGGCACTGAGGCACAGTCTTGCGGGTGTCCAGTAGTGGCATTTAACTGTACTGGTTTGACAGATGTTGTTGTGCATCAACAAACTGGTTATCTTGCAAATCCTTTTGATTCTCACGATCTAGCTAATGGAATTGCATGGGTGCTTAATGATCCTGATCGCTATGCTCGCCTATCAACTCAATCCCGTGATCGAGCAGTCAGACTCTGGTCACCCGAAGTCGTTGTAAAGCAGTATCTAGGACTCTACGAACATGTTTTAGCGAGAAACAATGAAGAGATTTCATGACTTACGCAGTTGGTAAAAGAGAGAACAAAGGAGCAGCTAAGTGGGAGCGCACAGCCCCCGAACAATGCTGAGTTTGGACTCATAGCAACTGATGCCTGTGTTAAACCAATGGATTGACCGGCGCAGAAACGCTCGAATAGCCAACCGAATGTGATTGTGTTGAGCGCGAGCAGAACGCACCTGGGCTTTTTCAACCCCACAGCACTGCTTGTGACCGCGGTGATATGCCTCCATCAACCACTCAAACTCTGCCCAATGTTGACGTTTTAAGGGACTCAACTGCACATCATCGGTTGCCCAGTAGTCAATGTCACCCTCTAGGGCGACTATCTTGAATACTCGGACAAACCCATAGTCTTTGAGGTGAACTACCGTTCCACGGTCAGTGAACGCCACATCACAAATCGGTCGATTGCCTATTATTTTGAATCTCGAACAACGAGTGGTGCAGTGGAAGGGATAAACAATCGATTGAAGCTCATCAAGTGTTCAGGCTATGGGTTTAGAAATTTTGCCAATTTTCGTTTACGATGCTTAATTCGTTGGCATTTCACTATTAGCTAGGCATACTCTAAGCGGAAGAGCCCTGAATTCTTATCTCCAAAAGGTGACACACTCCCACTTGATGGATGAGACTCTGGCAAGAGCAGACTCCCCATGACCGATCTAGGCCACAGATGTTGACAGGATTAGCCTGTTTTTTTTCAGAATTAACTGATAGGCTTTGTGCAAGATTTGATACTGACCGACAAATTGCCCCAGGAACCGATCAACTCCGAGCTTGGGATTACGCTCAGGGTTGTTGCGGTCTTCCACCCACTCATAATCATCAAAAATCATCATGCCCCCCAATTTCAGCAGCCCCCACGAGATTAATGCATCCTGATAGACTGATTGGGCCAAGTGACAGCCGTCAATATAGGCCAGATGAAAGAAATTTTTCTCTAAGGTGGGGAGCCATTCCTGGGACTTGCCAGAGAGTTTGCGCACCTTGTGAGCCTGATCCGTTCTGGCAATGTTGAGGTCAAAGAATTCCTTAAACTCAAGGTCAATGCAGGTGATCGTGGACGACGGATGGGTGAGGATGCGATCCAGAAACCAGCAGGCTGACATGCCCTCAAAACTACCAATTTCTAGAAAGTTGAGATTGGCTAAGTTGGCAAAAGCACTCAGGTGGGCTTCCCACACAACAATATTGTGGGTGAACCAGTCTTGACTGAACTGGTAATTATGGCTGCTACAGGTGGGCCATCCTCGTAATTGACTGGCTTGCTGATTACAGGCGATCGCTGCCGCAGACTCACCCTGCGCTGCCAAGGCTCGTCCGAGATGAGTGTAAGCCCAAGGAGCCTGGGGATATTTTTCCAGAACGCTCCGACAGAAGGTGATCGCGGTTTCCCATTGTTGCCGCTTTAGATAAACCTGGCCGAGATGGTGATAAGCCCAGATAAGGTCAGGGTTGAGTTCCAGGCTGCGTTGCAGGGCGGTGATGGCGGCGTCAAACTGTTCGAGCTGCAGATAAATATCACCGAGGTGAAAGTAGGCCAGGGCAGAGTCAGGACGAAGTCTCAGTTGCTGCTGATAGCAGATGATCGCTGATTCCCACAGCCCTTGACGCACTAGGGTTTCACCCAAACCAGCATGGGCCGCTTCATGGTCAGGAACCTGCTGAAGCACCCGGTGATAACAATCCACGGCTAGGTCTAGATCTCCCTGCTCTCCCAGGGCACTGCCCAGCCGTAGATAGTCTGCAATCGGCGCTGGGTTAGGTTGTCGAGTCAGGGCTTGGTACCAATAGCGATTTGCCTCAGGTTGTCGCTGGAGTTTCGAGAAAATCTGGGCTAAACTCCCATAAGCTTCCGCAAAATCTGGCTTGAGCTTCAGAGCCGTTTCATAGTAGGAGATGGCTTGGGTCAGCTGCTGCTGTTGGGTGTAGAGACTCCCCAAGTTGAAATAAACTTCAACCAAGCTGGGCTGATACTGTAAGGCTCGGATATACCAGGTAATGGCCTCATCGACTTGACCCGCCAGATGCAGGGCAACGCCCATGATCTTACAGGCCGGGGCATGGTGGGCATTGATGGCTAAAGCCTGCTCACACTTGGCAACGGCATCGGCAATATTCCCTGAGGCAATGGCCTGCTCTGCCTGCTCGGTGAGAAGCTGAACGGTCACCTCTGGATCGGCAATCGATGTCATCTCTGGCGTTCCTTCCGCTGCTGCTGATCGGCAACACCCACAACTTTCAGCATATTTTTGAGTGCCTCCAGGTTGACCCAAATATCTTCGATCAGGGGGTTGGGATACATAATTTGACGAATGGGTGTGCAGCCAAAGCGCTCTCCAGGGAGATAGTAGTGCTGAAGTCCAAGGTACTTGCTAATAACCCAATAATAATGCCTCACATAATGGGGAGACACGAGTTCAACCACGGTTGCGCCAGAACGACAAAAGATGGTGTTTGTCAGGCCGCTCCCGTGGGCCGTTACAATCAGGCTGGCATTGGCAAAAAGGGCAATTTGTTGGGCGAGGGGTAGCAGCTCCAACTGAACCGAGACAAACCCATGGTGACTCAAGAGTTCCGTTACTGCTGCTTCGTTTAAAATCCGCCGATAGCTGGCTTGGGTGCGACTGATATAAATCCGTTCAGGGTAGTCCTGGGATAGCCCATCCCCTAGGGGGAGAAACTCTCGCCGCAGAAACTCTAACGCCCAGGGTTGCAACCAGCCTAAGTAGCCAGGGAAAGAAGGCACAATCAGCTCTTGAGCTTGCAGGTGGGGATGGCGATCGCTCTCAATCATCTTATGGTCAGGGATACCCAGGTGCTTCAGGGTTGCTTGTTGAAAGGGTTGGCGATCGCTGTTAACCAAAAACCAGTCCACCTGATCGAGATCAACCCCGCTGCGACGTAGAATCTCTAAGCGCGGCAGAATATCCACCATCCAGTGAAAGTAGACATTGCCAGACAACCCGGCTAACACCACCACCGAGCCGGATAGCTGCTCTAAGGGCGGGAGGGAGTCAAGGCTATACAAACGATGGTGCCCTGGGGTTTGCCCCTGACATCCCGGTAATTGCCCAGGGTAATCTCGGGAGAGATCGGCTAAGAGATAGTCATCAGGGCTGATGGTGGCGATGGCATTACACACCATCCAGGCGTTTTCGTGGGGGGTCAATCCAGGTACGTCCTTGGGGAATCCGCGCCACAAAGAGCGGCAGAGGCTCTGGAGTCGGTGGCTGGCTAGCAGTTGGGGAGTAGAGATTTTGGCCCAGATGCCAGACTTGAAAGTCTGCAAAGATTCGCTGCAGGCAGGGATCACAGTTGAGTCCATCACAGCCCACCTTGCCCTGACGGGCATCCGCCGCCGCTTGAATGGGTTCCCTTCCCTCCAGATTCACCGCACCGCTGACCTCCAGATAGTGCTGGGGATCGAGGGAAAATGCCTTGATCCAGGCCAGGGTATGGAGATAAATACCCCGGAGTTGCACTGGAGTTCCGGTACCAGTGGGATAATTCACCTCAATGGCTGTCTGGAATTGGCCCTCAATGACGGCTCGGTAATATTCGACGGCTTGGGGTAACTGCTGCTGGACTTCCAGGGCATAACCCAATTGGAAGTAGGTTTGGGGATTTTGGGGTTGAAGGGTCAGGGCGAGGTGATAGATCCCGGTGGCAGCCTGAAAACGACCCTGCTTGAGTAAGCAAGCCCCCAGATGCAGGTACAGCTCGACATCATGGGGTTGGATTTGCAGGGCGCGGTGGTAATAGGCTTCTGCTTGCTTGTATTGCTTATAACCACCATATTCAGTAAAAATACTGGCAAACTGGCTGTAGGTTTGAGCCAGAGCCATGCGGACATCCGGAGCCGTGGGCTTTTGCTGGAGGGCGATCAGAAATCGAGCACAGGCTTTCCGGGCTTGGGTGAGGGGATCACTTCCCTCTAGCTGGGTTGCCCACTGGCAAAAGCCGGCTACAAAATGAGCATCCGCTGCGAGCGCCCGCTGGAAGCAGATCATCGCCTCGTCCAACTGATTTTGGGCTTGCAATGAAAATCCGCAGTCAGTATAGGCGGTGGTGAAATCTGGGTTCAGATGGATAGCCTTCTGGAAGCTAATGGCAGCTTGCGCGTGGTTCCCTAAATATTGCAGGGTTTTGCCCAAGCTATAGTGGGCGACCACCAACTGGGGGTCTAGTTGCAGCGCCCGGTCATAGGCCAAGATTGCCTCTCCCATCTCCTGATGGCGCAGGGCATGACCCAGATTGCAATAGAAGCTGGCACAGTTGGGTTGGAGGGCAATCGCTTGTTGGAAGCTTTCTATAGCTTCTAGAATGTGGCTCTGCTTCAGCAACACCCCGCCTAGATTATTGAAGGCATTGGCATTCTTAGGTTGGAGGGCGATCGCCTGTTGATAATGGGTAATTGCTCGTTCGGCTTGGCCCAGTCGATCCAGGACTAACCCCAAACTGTAATGGGCATCTGCATAGGCAGGGTAGAGGGCGATCGCCTGCTGAAAACTATCAACGGCAGCTCCCAGATCGTCTTGTTCCAATTGCACACAGCCCAGGTTGTAGTGTAGCTCTGGCAGACTCAACGAGCCTGATCCCTGCCCCCCAACCAATTCGTCTAATTGCACAGCTACCACAGGAAAAGACTAAAGAACCCTCCTTCACAGGAGGGTTAGGAATACCAACAGATAACTACAACTGATGACAGTGAAATCTAGAAGATTTCAAAGTTGGCGGCATCAACATTACCCTTGTTGGTGATTTCAAACAGGGGCGTCAGGGCAGTATTTCCACTTGCATCAGAGTTGTAATAGAGCAGACCCGTGGATCTGTCGTAGATCAGGGCTTGACTTAAGCCTGGAACCTCTGGATCAAGGCCATTCACCTGGATATAGTCAGACGCTGCTACGGTTCCGGTGCTGAGACGAGACAGACTCAGACCACTCTGACTGAGGGCGAGGAAGTCATCGCCTCTGGCAAAGTCAGTGACCTTATCTAGGGTGGAGGCAGAGGTCGGCAGATCGTCAAAGACAAAGGTATCTCTCCCACTACCACCCGTCAGGGTGTCAATACCAAGGCCACCATTGAGAAGGTCGTTATTATCTTCGCCAGAGAGCGAGTCATTGCCGTCATCACCGTAGAGGGTGTCGTTGCCAGACCCACCGCGCAGGGTATCGTTGCCAGCACCCCCGAGAATGGAGTCGTTGCCATCGTCGCCACGGATAGAGTCGTTGCCAGTGCCACCCAGTAAGGTGTCATCTCCCGAGTCACCGCGCAGAGAGTCGTTGCCGGTTCCCCCTTCTACGGAGTCATTGCCGCTGCCAGCGCGGACAAAGTCAAGGCCGCTGTCGCCACCCAATAGGGTGTCGTTGCCTGCCCCAGCAAAAATGGTGTCATTACCAATGCCACCGGAGATCAGGTCATTGCCCGTGAGGGTTCCTTCAACATCGTCCCCATAAACGGTGTCATTACCCACACCAGCAAAGAGACTATCATCGCCCGCACCGCCAACCAAACTGTCGTTATCGGCCCAACCACCGTTATTGGTTTCAAAAGGACTGTTACCTCCGACGAGGGAGTCGTTGCCGTTGTTACCAAGCAGGGTATCGGAACCAACGCCGCCCACCATTGAGTCATCGCCATTGGCACCGCGCAAAGAATCCTTACCCTGACCGCCGTAAAAGACGTAGGGAGTGTTGGAGGAATCAGGGTTGTCTTCCCCAGTATCGACCCCACCCCGAATGGAGTCATCGCCGGAGGTGCCAACCACGGTGATTGGCTGACCTGCCCCAAACGTAACAATTACCGCCCCATCGCTACCAGTGGACAGCCTAATGCCAAAGGCATTTGTTGTCCCTGATTCTGTAATTAGAAATTCTGACACCTGACAACCATCCTTACTTTATGTGACTGAATGTACTAACCTATCCACCAATCTCAATGGGCGCGAACCTTATGAAAATCTCAGAGTATACTACTCTACTGAGAATTTGAATACTGCCTCTTGCAGAGAATTTTAAGACAGCATGGGCTGAATATCTTTCCTTGGTTGTACCAATACCTGATTGCTCTTGTCAATGTACAGAGCATACCAATGTGATCAACCTTTTCGGTTCCGTGGTAGATTCAGCTGCCAAATCTGCTTCTCCGGACAAAGCCTAAATTTTCTTGAAGTGTATACTGAACCTTGCTTTCCAGTCAGATCAGGTGGTTTCTGAAGTAAGATTAACAAGTTGCAAAGTCCACACTGGATAACCCTGCATGAATATTCTGCCAACAGAAATTCCGGAAGTCTTGATCATTGAGCCACGGGTATTTGGCGATGACCGGGGCTTTTTCTACGAAAGCTATAACCAGCGGGTCTTTCAAGAGCAAACAGCCCAAGCTGTGACCTTCGTTCAGGATAACCATTCTCGGTCTGCTCAACATGTTTTGCGGGGATTACACTACCAAATTCAGCAACCCCAGGGAAAACTGGTGCGGGTGGTCGTTGGCGAGGTTTTTGATGTTGCAGTTGACTTGCGTCAAAGTGCGCCTACCTTTGGCAAATGGATAGGTGTTTTGCTCAGTGCTGAAAATAAGCGCCAACTCTGGATTCCTCCGGGTTTTGCCCATGGTTTCCTGGTGATTTCAACAGCGGCAGAGGTACTCTACAAAGCAACTGAGTACTATGCACCGCAGTATGAGCGCAGTTTGTTGTGGAATGACCCCGATTTGGCGATCGCTTGGCCGTTGAGCGCCCCACCAACGCTCTCAGGGAAGGATGAAGCTGGGGTATGCTTGCAAGCAGCGGCGGTCTATCAGTAAATGATGCGAATTTTAATTACGGGGGCAACCGGACAACTTGGGGAAGAATTGCAGCGACTCCTGCCTAGTTTGGGAGAGGTGGTGGCCGCAGGCCGTGAGTTAGTTGATTTAGAGCAGCCTGACCGCCTACCAGCAGTGGTGCAAGGACTTGCACCCGATTTGATTGTCAATGCAGCGGCCTATACCGCCGTTGACAAAGCAGAATCCGATGCTGAACGGGCAGAGTTAATCAATGCCATTGCTCCGGGGGTGTTGGCGATCGCCGCTCGACAACTAGGCATCGGGTTGATCCATGTTTCCACCGACTACGTCTTTGATGGCAGCCAAAGTCATCCCTACCAAGAAACCGATGCCACTCATCCCTTGGGGGTCTATGGCGGTTCCAAGTTGAGGGGCGAGGTGGCGGTTCGCAACCACTGCGATCACTATTGCATTCTCAGAACCGCTTGGGTCTATGGAGCCCGTGGCAAGGGCAATTTTGTCAAAACTATGTTGCGTCTGGGAGCCGAGCGTGAGGAAATTCGGGTGGTGGCCGATCAGGTGGGATCGCCAACCTGGAGCTATCACCTAGCAACGGCGATCGCCCAATTGATTCCCCACTTCAGCCGTGATCTCGCTGGCACTTACCAGTTCACGAACAGCGGTGTTGCCAGTTGGTATGACTTTGCAGTGGCTATTTTTGAAGAAGCGGCGGTCTTGGGGTTTCCCCTGAAACTGCAACGAGTGATCCCGATCACAACTGCAGAGTATCCCACCCCTGCCCGCCGACCCGCTTACTCCGTCCTCTCCTGTGCCAAAATATCTGCAGTGTTGGGAACCTATCCCCCCCATTGGCGGCTGGGACTGCGGCAGATGTTGCAAGATCTAAAGGCACCGTCTTAAAACCTGATCCTGAGCAGTTCTGAGTATCTATGAAAGCCCTGATTCTCTCTGGTGGTAAAGGGACGCGCCTGCGACCATTGACCTACACCGGTGCCAAGCAACTGGTTCCGGTCGCCAATCAGCCGATTCTCTGGTACGGAATTATCAGCATTGTCGCCACGGGCATTCGGGACATTGGCATTGTCATTAGTCCGGAAACCGGCGAAGAAGTCAAAAGCAAAACCGGGGACGGCAGTCGCTTTGGTGCCAAGATCACCTATATTCTCCAAGAAGAAGCTGCTGGCTTGGCCCATGCTGTCAAAGTAGCTCAGCCGTTTCTCCAAGACTCCCCCTTTGTCATGTACCTAGGGGATAACCTGATTCAGAGTGATCTGATTCAGTTTCTAGAAGCCTTCCAATCCCAACAGCTGGATGCCCTGATTTTGTTACGTCCGGTGTCCAATCCCAGCGCTTTTGGGGTTGCCAAGGTCGATGCCAATGGCCGGGTCTTGCAGTTAATTGAGAAACCCAGAAATCCCCCCTCGAATTTGGCTCTCGTGGGGATTTACTTTTTTGCCAACAGCATTCATCGGGCGATCGCTCAAATCCAGCCCTCGGCTCGGGGAGAACTGGAAATTACCGATGCGATTCAAAACTTAATTGACCAGAAAAAGCATGTGGAAGCTTCCCAACTCCAGGGTTGGTGGTTGGATACGGGCAAAAAAGACGATCTCCTGGAAGCCAATCGCATTATTCTGGATACCTGTCTCACCTCTAACCTCCAGGGAACGGTGGATGAGCGCAGCCAGGTGATTGGTCGGGTACAGATTGACCCAGGAACCCAGGTGATCAACTGCACCATTCGCGGCCCTGTGATCATTGGCAAAGATTGCTATTTAGAAAATTGCTTCATTGGGCCTTATAGCAGCATTGCCGATGGGGTGACCTTAATTGATGCCGATCTGGAACATAGCGTCATTCTCCAAGGGGCGAAGGTGATTGGGGTGCATCAGCGGATTGTAGACAGTGTGATTGGGCAGCGTGCTCACCTGGGTCAAGCACCTCGTCGTCCCAAAGCCCTGCGCTTTATGATTGGGGATGACTCACAGGTTGACTTGGTGTGAGGGGTGATCTATTTCCTGACGGTCAACTATGAGTCCACGTCGCTGATTGCCCAGTTACTGGATTCCATTGCCGTTCAGGGTCAGCCCGATACCCCAGTGATCATTGTCAATAATTCTCCGGATGATCCCTCGGTGCAGCAGTTCCAGCGTCCCCCGGTGAAGGTGATTGAGGCAGGGGCTAATCTCGGGTTTGGACGAGCTTGCAACCTCGGCTTACGTTGGGTGTACCAGCGAGATCCCACGGCGATCGTTTGGCTGATTAATCCCGATGCTGGCTTGCACATAGGATCTCTGGATCAGGCACAGCAGTTGTTTCACCACCACCCCGAGATTTCCATTCTCGGCACCGTTATTTATCAGCCCGATGGCCGCCTCTGGTTCGCTGGGGGGCAGTTCACCCCCCGCACAGGAACGATTCTCAGCCAGACAACCCCCCTGCACCCATCTTCAGGAACAAGAATATGTGACCACGGCTTGGGTTTCAGGTTGTAGTTTGTTGGTTCAGCTCCAGAATTTTCCGGAGTGTCCCCAATTTTCACCGGAGTATTTTCTTTATTATGAAGACTTTGATTTCTGCCAACGCTATGCCAACCAGGGTCATATTGTGGCGATCGCCCCCAAGATTGGTGTCATCCATCAACCCTCTTCCATTACCAATCGTGATCGCTATCACAAATTCAAATATAGTACCTATAGCTATTTGCTGATGCTGGAGCAGTATAGTACCTGGTGGATCTTGATCCTGCGGCTGGGACGGGTCTTAATCTATGGGTTAGCGATCGCCCCCTTGCAGCCAGATGTAGCACTGGGGAAGTTGCATGGCATCGGTCTCTATTGGCAACGGGTATGGCGATCTTGGCAAACTCTTTATTAATTAATTTATCGTTTCTGATTCCCCAACCGACGGGATTGTCAACCTATGCGAGCAATCTTTTACCGTATTTTAAATCCCTCGATCCCATCCTATTAACCTCTCGTTCGTTCCCCGACTATGCTTGTTATCCCGTTGCTGGCAACTTAACCGCTGATAAAGGAACGCGAGGCCATTTTAATCGGTTGCTCTGGACACAATTTCAGCTCCCCAAACTGTATCGAAACTTGGCAGCACGACTGCTGTTTTCTCCCATTACCGAGGCTCCTTTGTCCGTTAGTTGCCGCACGGTAGTGATGTTCCATGACCTGATTCCCCTAAGGTTCCCGCGCCGCTTCTCGCCCCTGACACCCTACTTCCGGTATTACATCCCCCAAGTCTTGCGGCAGTCGCTACACATTGTCTGTAATTCTGAAGCCAGCGCCCGTGATCTGGTAGATTTCTATGGCATTCCTGCCCGCCAAATCACCCCAATTCCCCTCGCCCACGACCCCCAACATTTCCGATTTTTAGACCTGCCAACCCAGAATTATTTTCTCTATTTGGGACGTACGGTTCCCTACAAGAATTTGCAGCGGGTGATTGCCGCCTTGTCAGCGATCCCCCACTCGGATGCTCAACTTTGGGTCGCGGGTCCCCCCGATCCCCGCTATCTCCCCCGTCTGAATCAACAAATTGTCAACCTGGGGTTAGCAGCACGGGTGAAGTTTTTAGGGTATGTTGCCTACGAAAATTTGCCCGTTCTGATCAACCAAGCGATCGCCTTGGTGTTTCCCAGCCTTTGGGAAGGGTTTGGTCTACCCGCCCTAGAGGCCATGGCCTGCGGTACCCCTGTGATTACCTCCAATCTGTCGTCGCTGCCAGAAGTGACCAGGGATGCGGCTTTACTGGTGAATCCCTACGAGGTGGGGGCGATCGCCCAGGCCATGGAAATGGTAGCTACAGATACCCAACTGCACCAACACTTACGAGGGGCGGGTCTCCAACGGGCAGCAGAATTTAGTTGGGCGAAAACAGGGGAGGCAACCGCCGCTATTCTCCGCCGCTATCTGGGATAGCTCCGTTTTCCCTACTCGGTGCTGTGGCCTTGCCAGCGCGCCAGGGGGACACAGTCAATATCCAGTTGATCCAGGGCCCGAGCAATGACGAAATCCACGAGATCTTCAATGGTTTGAGGATGGTGATACCAAGCAGGAATGGCCGGGACAATCCGCGCCCCTGCCTCTGCGAGGGTGGTTAAGTTCCGCAGATGAATCAAACTCAGGGGCGTTTCTCGGGGCACCAACACCAGTCGTCGCCCCTCCTTTAATTGCACATCGGCGGCGCGCTCCAACAGGTCAGAACTCAAGCCCGCCGCCAACTTAGCAACGGTGCTCATGCTACAGGGGATCACCATCATTCCCAGGGTGCGGAAGGAGCCACTGGCAATGGTTGCCCCCACATCCCCCCAGGGATGACAGGTCAATTGTCCAGCCAACTCTACCCCTGCCTGTTGCCGCCAGAAAAGTTCTTGCTGCCGGGGTTCCGTCGGCAGGCGTGTCTGTTGTTCCGCTTGCCAGACCATGAAACTGGATTTGGAGGCGATCAGATCAATGGTGTAATTGGCCTGCAACAGAAACTTCAGCGCCCGGACGGCATAGATCAGACCGGATGCGCCCGAAACTGCGAGAATTAAGGGCAAATGGGAGGGTGCCCTCATCCTCACTCCTCACTCCGAGGCTCACCCTCCTCAGTGGTTTCACTGATTACGGGCTCACTGATTACGGGTTCACTGCCCCCGTCCACCACTACTAGGTCAATCTGTTGCCGATAGTAGTCAACGCTCTTCACCTGCACAGCAATCAGATCCCCGAGACGGTATTGTTTACGATTGCGGCGACCCACCAATACCTGAGGGCGAGAACGATATTCATACCAGTCGTCCTTGAGGGAACTGACATGAACCAGTCCTTCGATCAGCAGCTCCTCAATTTCCACGAACAAACCGTAGGATTGCACCCCAGTAATGAGTCCCCGAAAGACCTCCCCAATCCGCTCCCGCATGAAGCCTGCTTTCTTCAGCCCTTCCACATCCTCTTCGGCTTCTAGGGCTTCTTTTTCGCACTCGCTCAGGTAAACCACCATAGAGGCAAAATGGGTCTCTAATTCCTCTTGCACCTCGGTGGGCAATACATTCCAGGTAACCTTGCCGTGGCAGGAACTATGGCGGAGATTCACCGATTCTTTAGCACGGGTGGAACGGCGATCGCGTCCCTGTTCAAACACCGCATGAAGCACCCGTTGAACCAGGAGATCTGGGTAGCGACGCAACGGCGAGGTGAAATGGGTATACCCCTGATCCAGTGCCAACCCAAAATGGGGCTTGGGGGTGGTGCTATAAACCGCTGGTTTCAAGGTTGAGAGCAACAGGTAGGTCAGGACTTTTTCCACACTGGACTGGGCGAAATGCTGGGTCAGTCGCTGATAATCCTGGGGACGCACCACCTCATCCTGCTCCAGAGATACATCCATCTGCATACTTTGGGCCAGCTTAATCAGATCCTGGACATCATCCGGGTCAGGGCTAGGATGGATGCGGTAGATTCCCGGCACTGCCAAGGCCTGCAAATGGGAGGCCACCACTTGATTCGCCAGCAGCATCAGCTCGACCACCATGGCACGGGCAGGTTGAGCTGCTGAGACAACCATAGCCCCTAGGGCACCCTCATCGTCATAGTGAAACTTCGTATCGGGGAGGTTTAACTCAAAGGCTCCCCGGGCTTGACGCTGTTGCTGCAATGCTTGGCTGAGGGCATGGAGCTGCACCACGGTTTCTAACACCGGTGCCAGGTCTTGAATGGCTTCTGGTAAGTCGGAACCTGAGTTCTGCTGGCTGAGGGAATGGTACTCCAGAATCGCCTGAACCAGCTGATAGCTCAACAGGTGATCGACGCGAATTACCGTCGGTTGAATTTCAAACTCCACGACGGTGCCAGCATTGTCCAAGGTCAAGAGCACCGAGACGGCCAGACGATCCTGACCCGGCAACAGGGAACAGTGCCGCTGGCAAAATTCCTCGGGTAACATTGGCAGCACGGCATCCCCTAAATAGACGGAAGTGCCCCGTTTTTGAGCTTCCCGATCTAGGGGGGATTGGGCGGCAATAAAGGCTACCACATCGGTAATATGAATCCCCAACTGCCATTGCCCCGACTCCAGACGTTCCAGGGTGATGGCATCGTCTAGGCTTTCGGCCATGGACTCGTTGATGGTGGGTTTGAGACTCAGGGTTTTCAGGTGGCGTAGATCGAGTCGCTGCGTCACATTGGCCTCTGCCAGCCGATCCGGGATCTCTTGGATGGCTTGCAACAGCTCTGGGGGAAAATTGCGGGGAAGGTCGTGTTTGCAGCAAACAATGTCTAAATCAGAGGCGGATTGGTCATCATTGCCCAAACTCTGGGTAATCCGTCCCAGAGGTCGCATCTGTCCCAGGGGATAGCGAAGAATTTCCACATGCACCAGATGGTCGATCACCTCGGTCAAACTCTGACCATTGGCCTGGAGGTCAAGTTCAAACAACAGCCGATCATCCAAGGGAATGGCTCGCAGCTCGGTGTTGGTCTGCTTCACCCTAGCAAGTACCGAAGGATTGGCTCGTTCTAGAATCAGGCGCACTTCTCCCTCCGGACTGCGGCGGCGACGGCCTTCTTTGGTGACTCTCACCAAGACACGATCGCCATTCCAGGCAGTTCCTAGCTGGCTTTCGCGCACATAGATATCTTCGGCTCCCTCCACATCTTGAATGGCAAAACAGAATCCCTTGCTGGAGCAACGTAGTTTGCCTTCAATCAGTCCTTCTTCCCGGACTCGCCGATATTTTCCCCGCTCCTTGACGAGCAAACCAATCTTCTCCAAGGCATCTAGGGCAATCTGAAGTTGGCGGAGCCGCTTATCGTCATCACAGTTAAGCTTCTTTTCTAAAACTTTGGGGGCAACGAGTTTATCATCCGTGAAATTAGCTAGTAAATCTGCAATCGAAAATTCCATGTAGCGATTAACCCTTCGTTGTCGTATTTCAGTGCTTGATCTCTGCAACGACAGTACAGCCAGGACTTTGTACTGCGGGAAGCCTGGTTAGATGGTAATCCCAATTGCTGCCCTGCGGTCTCAGTCTCGCTGCCCTGTAACAATATAGGTGACACGCTTGCCAATATTAGTGGCGTGATCTGCCATCCGCTCTAGGTGCCGAATCACTAACACCAATAAAACAATCGGTTCTACAACCCCTTGAATGTTTTTTTTGCTGCGCTAATTGATCGTAAAGCATCTGGTAATCAGAGTCCACTGCATCATCTCGGGCTTTTACCTCTAAACCTGAAACCGCGTCCAGATCGGAGAGTGCTGCTAGACTCATTGCCAACATGGCTTGACATCGATCCGACATCACCTGAATCTGACCCATATAGGGGGAATTGGGGTAGGGAAACAGTTTAATGGCGATCGCGCCGATATCCTTGGCATAGTCCCCAATCCGCTCCAGATCCCGCACCAATTGCATCAGGGCACTAATCAGCCGCAGATCTTGCATCACGGGGGAATGCTTCGCAATCAGACTGACACAATCCTGTTCAATCTGGCGATAGTACTGATCGATTTGTTTATCTTGCTTGGCAATGCTGCCAGCGGCCTGTAAATCTCCTTGAAATAAGCCTTGGCGTGCTAACCAGAAGGAGTTTTCAACCAAGGCCCCCATCCGTAACACATCCCGCTGTAAGCGTCTCAAGTCTCGCTCAAAGCGAGTACCAGATAATCCGGAGTTTTCCAAGGATGACCCGCCACAGTGAATAAGTTCAGCGTTCAAGCAGCCAGCAGTGTCTTAGATTTACCCTCTCTCTTCCTGATTGCAACTATGGGGTGCTTCTGGGGTAGAGAAGGAGATCCAACTCAAAGGGCGCTTGATTCAAGTTTGACACGATCTTTCAATGGGGAATCGGCTATCCCGGCTCTTGAAATAGCGACTCAAAGACCTTTTGCAGCGATTGTACATCCGCCAGCCGGGCCACCAATAAATTCTCCGTTCCGGCATCCAGCAACCGCGCCTTCCAGTAACCAATACTGTCAGAGTTTTTCACCCAAAACTCAATCAGGGATTTAACGGCTTGATCCAGATCCCATTCCTGCTCGGGAGCCACCGCCTCCACGGATTCTACAAACGCATCCAGGGTGCATTGATAGGCTCCAAGGTACTTCACATGGCTCTGGGGGTGGCTTTTGTAAAAGGTTTGTTGATGGTTAAAAAACGGAGAGAACGGGGGAAATCCCCAGAAGTTCAAAGGTGTATTGCATAGGTCAATAGCTCACAAACGTCTAACAGACCTTACCGGAGTGACTTTTATTGTAAAACCAATCAAAAATTGAGCAACCTCGTCACTGGATCATTCACAGGTGAAACTGTTGTAAGGGAAACCTCTCTGAATAAATGTATTGAAAATAACGAAATGCCCCAGATGTCCTGCCCCACCGGGATAGATGCTTGCTAAATCTTCTGGGAAAAGACCACCATTTCATTACCACCTTTTTGCAGCTCATAGGCAACGGGGATAATGTCTGAGGTGATGCCGCGATCCGCTAAGGTCGGTCTCAGTGCGTCAATGTAGGGCGATCGCTGTAATGCCAGGGTGATCAAGGGGAAAATTCGCACCTGGGTCGCAACCCGACAGAGTTCTTGAATCGAGTCTAGATGGAATGTGTAGTCCAGGTGATCGGAGTAGAGAAATAGCAGGTGGGAGCACAACGCCAGATCGAACTGTTGATCGGCAAAGGGCAGGGTAGGAAGCGACGCTACTTGATATCGTCCAGTTTGCCGCCCCAATTCATAATCTTGCAGAAACATCTGGAGGGTTTGGAGGCGATGACGACGCAGCGCTTCTGGATCATGATGATCCCTCCAAACCCAGTCCTCAGGTGTTGCCTTCACTTGGGCGATAATGTCATCCACGACCTGCTCAAATCGTTGCTGAATGACTTCACCGCCAACGGCATAGATGGGATCAATTGAAATCACATTGTCGCATCCGAGCTGGTGCAGCTCAGCATTGAAGCTAGCTGGGCCATCCCCACAGCCTAAAATGCGTTGCCCCAGATCCTGGGGGGAAAGATTAAACATCCGTTGATATTCGAGCAGCGATCGCCCAAAGGGAACAATGCTATCGAGGGTCATGCTCATCGGTAAGGGGATGGGATGAAGGGTCTGCGCCTAAGCCACAACTTAAACGACGGCGGCAGGGGCTTCGCGCAACCGGGAAAAATGGGGTTGATGGAGACGAATCAGTTGCGCCAGGGTTTTCTTCAACTGGGTGCGGGAGACAATGGCATCGACAAAGCCGTGATTGAGCAAATACTCAGCGGTTTGAAAGTTATCCGGCAGCTTTTCGCGCAGGGTTTGTTCCACCACCCGTCGTCCGGCAAAACCAATGGTTGCTTTCGGTTCTGCTAGGATCACATCCCCCAACATGGCGAAGCTAGCGGTCACTCCCCCTGTGGTGGGATGGGACAGTACGGGGATATAGAGCAATCGGGATTCTCGGTGATATTGCAGGGCTGCGGAAATTTTAGCCATTTGCATCAAACTCAACATCCCTTCCTGCATCCTGGCTCCGCCGGAGGCACAGACAATCACCACGGGAATCTGATCCTGGGTCGCCCGTTCAATCATCCGAGTCAGTTTCTCCCCCACCACCGAACCCATACTGCCCCCCATAAAGCGGAAGTCCATGACGCCCAGGGCAATGGGTAGGGTATCCAGTCGCCCCAAACCGGTTTGCACGGCATCCGGGAGACCAATTTTGTCTTGGGTTTCCCGGAGGCGATCGCAGTAGGCCTTGCGATCTCGAAACTGCAGGGGATCGCAAGGCCATAGATCCTCATCCAGCGGCTGCCAGGTGTCTGGATCAATTAACTGCTGAATTCGTTCATCGCTATAGACCCGCAGGTGGTGATCGCAGTCGAGACAAACCATTTGATTGGCTTTGAGGTCTTTCGTGTAGGTCAGCACCCCACAGGCTTCACATTTAGTCCACAGACCATCGGCAATTTCTCGGACTTGATGCTCCTTGCTAATGGGATCAGATTTCCGGCGATTGGCAAACCAGTCAAAAAGAGACATGAACGCAAAAGTTTCCTTATAGGTCACAATTCTCAAAAAAACTCAACATCTCTGGGAGTCAGAACCTAGATTCCATCTGAGCGAGGCAGTTCCAGTCAAGGCTCCAGGTTGTTGGCATCAATTTGACAAAATCTTTGATAAAGTCAACACCGCTTTATAATTATGCACCTGGGATGGACGTCGGTTGCGATCGCCTGGGGGCTGAACTGCATCGCTTCCTACCCCATGACCGGGAAAAATAGCTGGAAATACCAGGCTAGCAATGCCTCCCCCCACAGGGCAGAGATCGCGGCTCCCAAGGCCAGAAACGGCCCAAAAGGCATGGGTTGACGACGATCTAACCAGCCGAGGGCGATCGCCGACCCCCCCCGCAAAGGCACCCAAAGCACACCCTAAAAAACTTGCCAGCAGCAAAAACTTCCAGCCCAACCAGGCACCCATCATTGCGGCCAGCTTGGCATCTCCCGCCCCCATGGCCGTCTGTCCCAGTGCCACTGAACCGACGAGGGTAATCAGATCAAACAGCCACACTCCCAGCACTCCCCCGCCAATCCCCACCATCAGCTGCCCTAGCGCCCCCGTGAGATACCCGTGAGCCTGTAACCCTAGCAATAATTGAAAACCCAGTCCTACCACTAGACCCGATTGGGTCAGGGAATTGGGGAGGGTCATGGTGTCGAGATCGATCATTGCCAGTACCAACAACCAGCTCAAAAATACCCAGTATCCCAAGGTCAGCAGCGAGATGCCAAAGTCACTAAATACCACCAGAAACATCATCCCCACCGCTGCTTCCACCAAGGGATAGCGGATCGCGATCTGACGGCAACAATGGCCACAGCGCCCCCGTAACCATAACCAGCCAACCACCGGAAGATTTTCCGTCTTTCGCAGCCGCTGCAGACAATGGGGACAACGGGAGGGTGGCCACAGGATGGATAAACCTGCGGGGAGGCGATAAATCACCACATTCAAGAAGCTACCAACGGCAGCCCCAAAGCTGAAGACAAACAGATAAATAATTAGATGAATCAGCGTCAACATCCGGTGAGCCTGACAGCAGCCTTAAGCAAGTTGTTGTAACTTCAGTATTGGCTCAGGTTGACTCAGATTCCAAACAGTCCCATGGGATAAAGTACTCTGTGAGCAGTAAAACGGGCTTACGGGTGAAAATCAACTTCCCCCGATAGGTCTGAGGGTCAATGGCAACCCCCAAGGGGCGTTGGGGTTGTTTAGTATGCGTCTGCAGGTAGGCGTGATAAAACTGTCGGGCTTGCAACAACAAACTCGGGTCAAGACCTCCTTGGAAATCTTCCGAGATTGTGGCTCGACTCTGTTGGATGAACGTTGGTAGCTGGAGAGGATTCACCACTGCTGCGCTCCCATTGCATAAGCATGACTCTAATCGATTTATGGGTTGCCAGCAAGGGGCTGGGATCTTTTTCCCCTTGCTGGCTTTCAATCACTTCTATTACATAGTATTGCGTTAAGGTTGCCTGGAGATCTTGGCTGGGGCTGCGTTCATCTCCTCAGGGGGTCTTTAATCCTTTGTAATAATTGAATTTGGGCCGCTGGGGAGCCTTAACGATTAGGATGGATCTATCCCTCCGTCAATGCCGCCATGTTCCCGATTCATCGCCCCCGCCGTCTCCGGAGTCACCCGCAACTGCGTCGGATGGTGCGTGAAACCGTCTTAACCACCAGTGATCTGATCTATCCTCTGTTTGCGGTACCTGGCAGTGGGGTCTCTAAAGAAGTGAAATCGATGCCGGGAGTGTACCAGCTGTCTGTGGACAAAATTGTCCTAGAAGCCAAAGAAGTCTATGACTTAGGAATTCCGGCCATTATTCTCTTTGGGATTCCAGATAGCAAGGACACCGATGCTACGGGAGCGTGGCATCACTGTGGCATTGTCCAAGAGGCGGCAACAGCGGTGAAGGAGGCTGTCCCGGAACTGATTGTGATTGCCGATACTTGCCTGTGTGAATATACTTCCCACGGCCACTGTGGCTATTTAGAGCTGGGTGACTTAACGGGGCGAGTCCTCAATGACCCGACGTTAGAGTTGCTGCAAAAAACAGCGGTTTCCCAAGCCAAGGCTGGGGTAGATATCATCGCCCCGTCTGGAATGATGGACGGGTTTGTCCAGGCAATTCGCTCAGGCTTGGATGCCGCAGGTTACACGGAGATTCCGATTTTGTCCTATGCCGCCAAGTATGCCTCAGCCTACTATGGCCCGTTCCGAGATGCCGCTGAGTCATCCCCGCAATTTGGCGATCGCCGCACCTATCAGATGGATCCGGGCAATTCCCGAGAGGCTCTGAAGGAAATTGGTCTGGATATTAGCGAAGGGGCTGATATGTTAATGGTCAAACCAGCCCTGGCCTACATGGATATCATCTGGCGTGTCAAGGAAGCCAGCAATCTCCCCGTCGCGGCCTATAACGTCTCGGGAGAATATTCAATGGTGAAAGCGGCCGCCCTCAATGGCTGGATTAACGAACAGCAGGTGGTCTTAGAAACCCTCACTAGCTTTAAGCGGGCTGGGGCTGATCTAATTCTCACCTACCATGCCAAAGATGCCGCCCGGTGGTTGAATCAGGGGTGAAGGGACTGGCTGTAAAAATTTAGAGGAATGTGGTAGCATTTCATCCCACGATCGAGCTGCCTATTCTCTGGTTCATTCGAAAAATCAAGATGATACGTTTTTTTCGTTATAGCAATGAAAGCTACAACAATCTCAACCAAAACTCAAAGCATAAATTTGCTCAAAGTCACGCGCTCAACATATTTGGGAAGGAAGCAATTTATAGCTTTATACCGAAGAATGCATGCTCTACCCTCAGAACGACAATAGCGTATGCCAATGGCTGCATTAGGGACAAGTCGGATTTCAACTGGATTCATAAAAACAATCATACTTTTTCAGCCACTTTGTCAGAGCTTGCTAGGGCGAAGTATACATTCACAATTTTAAGGTGTCCCTTTGCCAGGCTAGTTAGTGCTTACCTGGATAAGATCGTTAGCAGGGATACTGTTGCATGGAACTATATCGACTTACATAATCGTAAGATTGATATCGAAGATATAACATTTGATTTTTTTGTTAGAAGCATGAGCAAGCCTAATATCAGAGATGGGGATATTCATTGGAGACCCCAAATAGATTTTTTGGTGTATGAAGAATATGACGACTACTTTTGTTTGGAAAATTTTTCAAAGGTAGAAACAGTCTTAAGAGATCGCATTGGCATTGATATCATTGATGTACGCCCATTAACGAGTCATACCAGCTATGGCTTTAATCTGATTGATGACAATGACTTTAGTAATATCAAGCCATTCGAACTACTGAAATACAAGCTCAACAGAGCTTTACCTCATCCTAAAAACATGTATAACGATGAGCTTATAGAGTTGACTAAGAAAGCCTACAGCGATGATATAAGTTTGTATCAAAGTAAAATCGATAGAAAAACACTCATGTACTCATAAATTGCTCACGAGACATGAGATCGAACAAGCCGCAGAATTGGGATGGTTAATCGGACTGCGGATCTAATAGCAGCCTGTGGCTTGAAGTTGCAGCAGCCAGTTTCTTATGAAGAAACCAACTTTGGACAGGCACGGATTCCCGGAGCATAGGCTTCGATCACACGGCCTGTCTCTGAGCAGGTGATCATCAAGTAGTCGCAGGTGGGGCACTGGGTTCTCTGTAAGTGTTGGCAGGTCAAGTGGTGCCGTTCTGCGACACTGCCACAGTTGGGGCAACGAACGACCTGGATAGTTGGGATCTTAAAATTGTTGACCATATCTGTCTCGTAGCTGTAAAAAACGATAATTTCCCAGTGTGAGCAATAAAATCTGTAAAATCAGCAATTTTTGACTAAGGGGAAAAGCATAAATCAATAATATACTATGACATTTTCATTAAAATCCTCAATGATTTTAAGCTAAGTTTTATGTGGTTATCTTTTGGGATCATAGTGAGATCATAGGTTTAGGATTGATCCCAGTCCACTTACAACCTACTTTACCTTGAAACGATGGCACTTCAGCACTGCTATAGAAACAGGGTGAACTAAAAGCTTTCCTGATTTGCAAAGATTTTTTCAAGAAATTACTCCATGCTCCAGTGTCGAAAAACAGTACTGCTCAAGATGAGAATTTTCCATCATCCCTCAGGGGGAGGGGATAAAATTCTTGGCATGATCAAAAGGAACCCCTGCCTAAAATTGCATGACTGCCGCCCCTAACGATTGTTCTTACCTCCATCCATTCTTGACGCTGAACTACGAACCCGTCTTGGAGTCTCTTGGCTATGACTACTATGACGAGGTAGCTGCTGCCGAGTTTCCCAACCATCTCCTCCGCTTCCGTAATGATCAACTGCTCCCCACGCTGGGTCTAGATCCAGGTGCTGTCACTGATGCTGATTTTATCGAGGCCTTTGGGAAGTTCCATGGGTGCCGTCCGTTTCTGGCCTTGCGCTACCACGGCTACCAATTTGGGGAATATAACCCCTTTTTGGGAGATGGGCGAGGGTTTATCTATGGTCAGGTGCGGGGTAGGGACGGAGAGTTGTATGATTTTGGCACCAAAGGCTCTGGACGGACTCCCTACTCTCGCACTGCGGATGGCAGACTGACCCTCAAGGGGGGCGTGCGGGAGGTACTGGCTGCGGAAGCCCTTCATCGGGCGGGGGTTCGCACCTCCCGATGTTTGAGCTTAGTGGAAACCGGGGAATCCCTTTGGCGGGGGGATGAGCCATCCCCCACTCGTGCATCGGTGATGGTGCGATTTAGCCGTTCCCATATTCGGTTCGGCACCTTCGAGCGGCTACATTACCTAGATCGCAAAGATATGATTCAGCAATTGCTCGATCATGTGATTCAGGTCTACTACCCAACACTGTGGGGGCAATCAGACGCATACAACGTTTTTTTATCGGGAACTGGTACAACGGGTGGCGGTGCTGGTTGCCCAGTGGATGGCTACGGGATTTTGCCATGGGGTGTTAAACACAGATAACATGTCGATCACGGGGGAGAGTTTTGACTACGGCCCCTATGCCTTTATTCCCACCTACGACCCGCAATTTACAGCTGCTTACTTTGACCACTTTGGGCGCTACAGCTATGGTAACCAGCCTGGAATTTGTCGCTGGAACTTGGAAATGTTGCAACGACCCCTGGCTGCTGTGATTCCGGCGGCAGAAATGGAAGCTGGATTAAGTGCGTTTCCAGAACATTACTTCAATGCTTACACCCAGTGCATGGTGCAGAAACTGGGCTTTGCCCAGTTACCTGCTGAGACAGCAGCAACACTGATTACCGAGACTCTGAAGTTTCTGCTCAAGACTCAAATAGGGTATCACTCCTTCTTCATCGCCCTCAGAGAACAGTTTGTACCGCAGTGGCGAGAGGATGCGGGGCTGATTTTAGCCAATCTGACGGTGATGGAATCGGCAGACCAAGCTGCTGCCCTAGACGCTTGGCGGGGGATTTACTTTAGAACCCTGTTGGATTTACCAGACAGTGAACTACCTGCGATCGCCCAACGTTTGCGTCAGTGCAATCCTGCTACAGTTTTATTGCGTCCGGCGATTGAAGCAGTTTGGGAACCGATTGCCGAAGAAGACAATTGGCAACCCTTCTATGAACTGCTCCAGCGCCTACAAGCAGACTAAATGTTGAAACCCAACTTGGAGTGAAAATTTATGCCATCCCTGCTCAATCGTACCGATAACCAGCAACCTCAAATAGGTAAGCATTCCCCATCACCCTTGAGATGGTTACCTGGTTTAGGCATCCTGTTGAGCTTGTGGGCCAGCCCTGGTCTGGCAGCAGAACAAATCAGCCTGGGGTTTGGGAGGCAGACCTTTCAGGTCCCGGTCAGCACCCTGGAAACCTTCACCCAGACAGGGCAACTGAGTGGGGATCTATCAATTTATGCCCGGTTGGCACCCCAGGAATATGTCTCGAATTTGAGAACGCTGCTGCAACAGCCCTTTGAACTCACGCCCACCATCGTGACTCAATTTGCCAAAACGCAAACAGGTCAGATTATTTTTCAAGCCCTGGGAGCGTTTTTGACCACTCAGGACGACAAAAATGGTCAGGCGGCGCTAGAGACTGCCTTTACCCAGGCAGCGGCTGCCAATCCTAAGGGGTTTACAGTGCTCGATTTGATTCGCCAATTTCCCAGCCCTACGATGAAAATTGATGGCAAGTTATCCTTTCAAGCGGTGAGCACCATCAGTAGAATCTTGAGAAATCGAGGCTTGATCTTTGCGGAGATTGACAAACTGGCAGCGGCAGCTCCTGCGGGTCAGGTTCCCCAGACAGATTTAGCCAAGCCCGGAACGACGAAGTGGAACAAGCAGACCCTGGGGTTTAATGGCTTATCCCTGGGATTAAAGGAACCTGTACCCGTTGACCTCTACATCCCCCAAGGGTTGAATGCCCCTGCCCCGGTGATTGTCATTGTCTCAGGTTTTGCCTCCAATCGTTCGACCTTTGCCTACCTGGCAGAACATTTAGTCTCCCATGGCTTTGCGGTGGTCGTCCCGGAAACGCCTCTGACTGGTACAGAGAACGTGTTGGGTTTTTTGAATGGGGTCAGTCAAACCGAGATCAATATTCCCCAATCCATGATCAATCGAGCCAAAGGAACCAAGATTCTGCTGGATGAACTGGAACAAAAAGTGCAGTCCACCCCTGGCTGGAACAAGCTGATCAACCCCAAACAAGTGGGGATGGTGGGTCAGTCTTTGGGAGGATATACCGTTCTGGCGGGGGCGGGGGCGGTGTTGAACTTCCCCAATCTCCAGCAAACTTGCAGTCCTTCTAATTTCCAAAAACTGATTCTGACCTTCAATCTCTCCCTGTTGTTTCAATGTCCATTAACTAATGCGCCGACTACTCCCAATAACTTTGGAGACCCCAGGGTGAAAGCGGTAATCTCAATTAATCCCCTGACCAGTGCGGTTTTTGGCGCGGATGGTATGAGTCAACTGCAAGTACCCACGATGCTGATATCGGGAACCGATGATGTATTTGCCCCCCCTGTACCAGAGCAAATTTATCCCTTTTCTTCGATGACAGCACCGGATCGGTATCTGTTTCTGTTGAAAGAAGGCACTCACTTTTCGTTTCTGAGCGGAGGCGATGGCCAAGCAGGATTACCCATCCCTCCCGAGATGATTGGGCCGAATCCCAAGCTAGCTCAACCGTCTCTGAAGGCGTTGAGTATTGCCGTTTTTTATGGGCTATGTTGCCAATCAGTCCCAGTATTTGTCCTATCTGAACCAGTCCTATGTCAAAACCCTGGTGCCAGCCCCCTTTGGTGTCAGTTTCATCAAATCCCTAACTCCCGATCAAATCCAACAGGCGATCGCTCCTGCAACGCCATAAGCTGGGGGAAAGAGCCATTATTCTATAAAGGAAGCGAGATAACTGAAGTGAAATCATCCAAGAACTATGGCAACCAGTGATTTATCAGACTGGCAAGAGAGTCCGGCCATCACTGCCTCGTCCCTGCCCCGCCTTCGCCTGCTGACGATGTTCCGGCTGGGTCTGTTTCAGATGGGGCTGGGGATGCTTTCTTTGTTGACGCTGGGCGTTCTCAATCAAGTGATGATTTCGGAGCTTAAAGTACCGGGCACGATTGCCGCCGGGGCGATCGCCATGTACCAGTTTGTTTCCCCAGCGCGGGTCTGGTTTGGGCAACGGTCTGATGCTCGACCGATTCGCGGTTATCACCGCACAGGCTATATTTGGCTGGGATTATGTTTCCAGGTGATCTGTCTGTTTCTGGCTCTCCAGGTTGTTTGGCAACTGGGGCACAGTCTGCACGTATCCTCCCAATTTGAAGCCATTGTTGCCCCAGTTTGGACCCTAGAGAGTACGGCTTGGTCGGTCTTGCTAGCGTGTATCTTTGCCCTCTATGGGCTGTGTATTAGTGCCAGTTCCACCCCCTTCACCGCCTTGCTTGTAGATGTCTCAGATGAAGATAACCGCTCTAAACTCGTCGGCATTGTCTGGTCGATGTTAATGGTGGGGATTGTGGTGGGGGCGATCACAGGGGAACGATTACTCGCAGGATTGACCCCTGAAACCCTGCAATCAGGGGTCAATCGCCTCTTTATGATTGTCCCCTTGGCGGTTCTCTGCCTGGGTTTTATCGCAACCGTTGGCATTGAAAAAAAGTATTCTCGCTATGCCAGTCGCTCAACCCTAGAGGGACGGGAAGACCAGATCACCCTCAACACCGCCCTGAAGGTGCTTACTGCTTCTCGCCAAACAGGATTCTTCTTCGCCTTTCTCTTGGTAATGACCCTGAGTCTGTTCCTGCAACAACCGATTCTCGAACCCTATGCCCGTGAAGTTTTTGGGATGACCCTGGGGGAGAGTGCCGGCCTGAATAAGTACTGGGGCTATGGCATTTTGACCGGGATGGCGATCGCAGGTTTCCTCATCGTCCCCCGCCTCGGGAAGCAGTCTACGGCTCGACTGGGGTGCCTGTTCACGGCAGCTAGTTTCTTGCTGGTGATCCTCTCTGGACTGACCCAGAATCCCAGCTTGCTGAAGGCAGCGGTGGGGGTGTTTGGGGTGGCTTCAGGAATTTTAACCAATGGAGCCGTGAGTTTGATGCTAGATTTAACCGCTGCCGAAACTGCCGGCACCTTTGTCGGAGCTTGGGGATTGGCCCAAGCCCTCTCTCAGGCCAGTGCGACGGTGGCTGGCGGAGCCTTACTCGATCTCGGACGCTCTCTCTTTCCCCAACCTGTCTTTGCCTTTGGTTTGGTGTTTGCCTGTCAAACCTTGGGGATGTTGTTGGCAGTGGTGATCTTGAACCAGGTAAACGTACTGGAGTTTCAGGAGAATGCCAAGCGGGCGATCGCCTCGGTGCTGGAACAGGAGATAACCTAGATCCGCCCTTATTTCTCCTCTATCGGCTTGTGCTTTACCAGCGACATATACAATAAACCCTCAATCAGTTTGTATCTAACTTCTGGTGAAACTCTGCTAGGCAGTCTGGTCATCGGTTAAATATACTCTCTCCGGTATTTCCGTCCCTGATCCTTGACCTTAATCGCCCTCGATTCCAGCGTAAATTCTGGGATCTCTACCAGTTGAGCATCGTCGAGGCTGTACTGCTCACACACTAGGCTGAGGCGACTACTAGCGCTGGTGACCGGGTTCACGGAATGAGTCAGGTCACCCTGAAACCAGAGCAGGGTGTTGAGCCGAGGGACAATCGACCCAACCTGACGTTTGTGAGTGCGGAGCACCAGTTCCCCTCCCCGCAAATCCGGTGGCACTGCAACATAGAGCACACTGACCATCGCCGGAGGGGCAATGGTCTTGCAGTATGAGCGCAGGGAGCGATCAATATGGGGATCGACCCGCGAACCGGCTTTTAAGAGCAGGGGATTGAGATAAAAGGCATTACAGTCAGGTTGCAGCGCCAGATTGAGATAGGGTTTGAAGTAAGGGAAGTGCTGCTCAACGGTGATCAAATGCGATCGCCGGAATACTACTGAAAACCCCTTGGTGCCCACAAAATCACGATTGAGATTGTTTACCGCAAAGTAAGGGCAGGCCAGAATTTGCCCCTCTAGCTCACTCAAGTATTGGGGAGAAAATGCTTGGGGATGTTGGCGATAGTAGCTCAAACGACCGATTCGCTTTCATCTAGTACTACAGGAGCAGGGCAGAGAATGCTCAAGGGTTGATGGGTTCGGGGATGGATAAAGTCTAGCTGGAAGGCATGTAGATAGTAGCCACAATCTCCAGGGACGGGGAGTTTCTCGGCTCCCTTAGGCTGGCATCGAGGTAGGCCTCCAATCTCATACAGGGGATCTGCCACGAGGGGACACCCAGCGGCTGCCAGATGAATCCGAATTTGGTGGGGACGGCCAGTGCGGATGGTCACTGCCAACAGGGTGGTTTCAGGACGGCGTTTGAGCACTTGGCAGTCACTCTGGGCGAATCGCCCATCGGGGACGGCTCCATAGACATAGCCTAAGACGGGATGGGGGATTTTGCCAATGGGTTGGGTAATGGTAAACGTGTCCTTTAGAGGGAGATCACAGGTTTTGACTAAAGCACGGTAAGTTTTGCAGATTTGGCGATGGCGCATTTGCTCACTGAGGGCGACTCTAGCCAGGGGCGATCGCGCCAGTAGCAGTAATCCCGAAGTTCCTCGACCCAACCGATGAATGGGAACAGGAGTTTCCTGGGGATACTGCTGTTGCAATTGCCATAACAGTGTATGTTCGAGAAACCCGCCCCCAGGGAGTACAGGGAGTCCTGCGGGTTTTGCCACCACCCATACATCCGCGTCCTGATACAGCACCTCAAAGGTCAGGGGCACCACTGGTTCTTCCCAAGGTGGACGATGGTAGCTCAGCCATTGCCCTGGTTTTAAAAGGGTATCCGCAGTTGTCTGCTGATCATCGAGCAGAATTTCCCCACAGATAATTCGGGATTGCCACACGGTTTGACTGGAATGGCGATAGCGATGGGTGAAGTAGGCCAAAATTGTCAACCCGGCATTGGCTCCATCTACCTGTTCTCGATAAATCCAACCCTGATTCATGGTTAACTATGATCGGTTCAATTGGGGAAACGAAGCAATGCGGTGTGCGATTGTCAGTCGGGCCGGACAGGTGATCGCCAATGGTCACTTAGTCCTCCACAAAGACGAAAATGGCGAATGGCGATTAGATCTAGAAACCGATGGGGGACGCCTCCTTCAGGGTGGTTTGGTGGATGCCAATGGAGATCTAAGCATGGCAAGTCAGATGTTATTTCGTCAGTTTTTTGCCGTCTGGGGGATGAGCGATTTAACCCTCACGGTTGTTGTCCGTTAAGCCTCGGTAGTGGATCCCTACAGTTGGATTCCCGACGTTGTTAGTACCGCAGTGACCTCTCAGACAACTGCTAGTGCTGGGTTCTATGGCTAAAGAACCGATGATCCCAACTCAGGAGAGCCACGCTTAAGGTCACAATCACCACTCCCAGGATTTGTAGACTATTCAGCCGTTCTTGAATCACCAACCAGGCTAAAACGACTGTCAGGGCTGGACTACTGGCACCAATCATAGACGCGGAAGTGGCACCAATCAGGCGAATGCCAAAGTTGTTCAGAATATGCCCCCCGGACGTGGCGATCGCGGATAGAAATCCACCGATCCATAGGGCTAACCAGGGGAGTTGACTATCCTGAAGATCCCAGAACAACAGACACCCCGCTGACAAAACCAAGGTGGTAGCGAAACTCAGCCAGGTAAAGGGAATCGGGTGCAATGTTTGCAGACTCTTTTGGGCAAGGACAGTGTACAGTGCGTAGGTGACCCCGGCGGCAATTCCCATAATCCCCCCAGTAACGTTCCCGCTATGGGTTCCCCAAGCAATCGGGGGGAGAGTTAGGGAACTGCCGAACAACACTAACCCAATGCCCCCCCAACGCAGCAACGTGGGACGGTTGCCCAACAAATGCCAAGAAAACTAGAGCCGTGAAGACGGGATAACTAAAAAACTAATGTCAGCGCAATCCCTGTGGGAATTAGCCCAATCGCAATGTAGAGCAGGGCGAGGTAGAGAAACATGAAAAATCCACACCCAAGGGATTGCTGGAGCAGAGGACGGCGCTCTGGGTGCCGCAGTTGCTCCAGATCCTGCCAGAAGGGTGGATAGATCTGAGGACATAGGAAAGCCATCAGGGGCACAACCCAGAGCATCCGCATGAACATCAGTAAAAAAMGAGTGTTGCAGGGTAGGGGGAACGAAGCCCCCCGTGGGAAACAGTCCGAGTAGCGTCTGCTGATGGAAGAGCACCCGCACAATCACGTTTTGGAAACAGAAAAAGCAAGCAGACAGTAAAACAATGAGAATACCCAGCACTATAGCCAGCTACCAGTCAATACTGCCTGATCTTAACGAGTGGTTGGGCAAGAATTTTTTTGAGGCAATGCATTGCCTCAAAAAAACTCCCCTGCAAACCTCTTGAGCCATCCCTGCAAAGCTGACAGCGTAGGGAAAATGAATGCCGATTCGCTTATAAAGTCGTCAAATGTGGCGCATATCCCTTCATTGGGATTAATTGTTGAGCGAGTCTACTGCTAGCTTGATGGGTCCAGGCATGATGAAATGACAGCGCATTTGCTGTTCTAAAGTCAAACGGATGCGGGGGATCTGATACAACTACAGCAGAACCTTTATCCGAAGCAATCACTAAGCTGACGACCCAAGGGAGAAAGTCTAAGATTTCTTCGGGTAGTAGACTTAACTCAAAGTACCAACTCCGATTCAGTCCTTGATAGTCTCTTCCCCGCTTGGCAATGGTGAGGATATCGGCACCCTTGTTCACCGAAATCCGCAGAATTAACGGACGCTCAGGAACTAATTCATCGGGTGCAGTATAGGCATAAATTCGCAAGTAATTTAATCGCTGCTTCTGATCGACCCAAGAAGCCATGGAAAAACTTGCCAACGGATGATCCGCCGCTGGGAACTTTCACTGGAACCTTCATGGCCGCAGCAAAACGAGTGTAAAACTCTTGTCTGATATCAGTGACAATACGTATCACCTCTGGAGTCATGACCAATGAACCTCTTGGGAGAACCGATGTTGAATGCTTAATCAGTAACTTCTAAAATATCTGTGACGATCATCTGTAAAAATTCACTGGAAGTTTTTCCATGGTTTCCTCAAATTCCAGTGTTACGTTGATGACGAACGACTGCGTTCTAGGGGAAGCCCTTCAGAAGGCTGAATCAATGGGATAAACATCCTCTAGGATAGATTTTTGCGATTTATCGACAATATCCAGATGCCTAGACAACGCCAGCAAGAATTACAGCTAGGCGGATTCCAATGTGGGGAGGCTAGGGTGATTGCCAATCAAGATAGTGCCCCGTAAATAAGCATGGCTGAGGTTCACATCGCTTAGGGTGGCATTGGTGAGATTTGCCTTCGTTAAGTTAGTCTCAGTGAAGTTCGCTCCGGTTAAAACGGCATCAGTGAGATTTGCATGACTCAGATTCGTTTTGGTGAGATTCGCCTTCGTTAAGTTGGCACCACTCAAGTTGGCACCACTTAGATTTAGATTTCTCAAGTTGGCAGCCATCAGGTTCAGATTTCGAAAATCTCTTTGTCCGGCAGCATAACGACTTAAGAGTTCTTTGGTATTCATAGGGTTGGGGGAGATACTGAGAAGATAATTGCAATGGGCGATGTCAATTTTTAGCTCTCAGACGATAGGTGAGGATCGATAGTCCTTCTGTAGGAACGAAGTAAGTTTCGATCAACTCTCGATCTTTAAGACGTTCTAAGGCCTGAACCAGCATTGGATAACTTTTGCCAGTGAGATCAAAGAGCTGACCTCGGGTTTTATCCCCTTGCTTGAGGACTTCTAAAATGATCTTGTCCATAGAATTAGGTATCTAGGTTTATAAGGATGCCTCCGAAGAATCTAGACTAGTGGATCAGGTCAAAACTTACGTTTGCAGTTAGAGAGTTCAACATTCAAGGTTCTGAGGAGTTAATATTGACTCTTACAATCGTTAAGTTCCCATGTTTTAGGCATCCGGGGAGGAGTTAATTGACTTAGAAAGCCAGCTTTACCAGAACTCAACACCACAGATACATCTTTGATTTTGGTACTGAACTGCTATTTAGTAGCGTCGAGAAGCACCACCTCGATTTTCCCAGTTGCCCCCTGGAGAACTTCTTTCTTCTCGGGGTCTTGCCTTATTAACCTTGAGGTCACGCCCCATCCACTCAGCACCATCCAGGGCTTCAATGGCCGCTGTTTCTTCTGCCTCTGTTTCCATTTCTACAAAGGCAAACCCTCTTAAACGCCCTGTTTCTCGGTCTGTAGGTAACTGAACCCGTTTGACAGTGCCATATTCCGCAAAAA
>NZ_JJML01000026.1 GCF_000775285.1 Neosynechococcus sphagnicola sy1
AAAGAGCACGGGGTAAGCGCCCCAGCAAGCGAGGTAAACGAGTCTCTACAATCAGTGCAATCAGCCTCAAAACCGTTGTCACTAACGTAAGTATCGTCGGTTCAACCGATGGTTTGACCTTTGAAGCCTTCATTGCTCGCCACCTGGTTCCGAAACTTTGGAAAGGAGCTTGTGTGATTATGGATAACTACTCGATACACAACCATGACACGATCAGAAAGCTGATTGAGGACGTGGGTGCTAAGTTGATTTATTTACCTCCCTATTCTCCAGACTTTTCACCGATAGAAAATTGCTTCTCAAAGATTAAAAATATTTTGCGGACGATTGGGGCACGCAGCTATCCCGATCTCGCTAATGCCATTGAAGACGCTTTTTCTCAAGTATCTTTGGAAAACCTCAAAAATTGGTTCACTCACTGTTGCTACTACGCCTCACAAGAGTGAAAAATGCTATATTTCATTTGATCTTTTTGCTTGTAAGTCAAATCGGATTGCTATAGTTACACTGTACATTTGACCAATGCCAAATTCAGATCGATTGCCAGACCATCAGATTTTGAATTTAGAATTGCTGCTTGATGAGATTTGAACTGGCGAAGTATTACTTCAATTGGGTGTAGTCAGGACCACAGTCACTTGTACTATTTGGAAAATTATATCCTACTGTAGCGGTATTACCTTGACAAATAATTTGAGAATATTGACCATTTGTAGCACTAATCTGACCACTATATGGGCGAGTTCCGTTAGTAGCACTGTTTGTGTCCGAGGCACTAACATAGCCATCGTCATTACCCGAGGGAAGATGGTAGGCTTGTATTAAGTAAAAGTAATATTGATGTGGGAGAGAAATTCCCAATAAGTTTTGAGCTATGGCATTATTACCACTACCATCAGCCATTAGCTTGTGCTCGAAGTGATAGGCTTGTTGAGCACGATTAACCGTGCCAACGGCGTTTTTACCTTCAGATTCCCGCGCTTTACCAACTTGAGCCAGCAGGTTAGGCAAGGCAATAGCAGCCAGTACACCGATAATAATAACAACAACCAGTAGCTCAATTAGAGTAAAACCGTCTGAATTCTCTGTTCTAAATTCTCTCCTCTGAATTCTCTCTTCTGAAAACAGGTATTGTAGAAACTTTAATTTGATTTCAGTCTTCATGATCACACATTCTACTTATCAAAAATAGCAAAACTTGAATTTTTTATATCATAGTAATTCTTGGTGCTAAAGGTTAATCGTTAAAGTTCAACACCACTTCATAAATTAAGGATGAATTTTAATATCGTGTGAAGTGGCTGATTTTCCGGTAGATCACGAGTACTCATGGAACATCAATTTTGACCTTCACGGAATCACAGCCCTCCGAAAGGCTTCCAGGACATCAACAAACCCCTGTAATAGCTAAGAACCCTACGGGCGAAGAACCCCGATTAATCCGAAAACCTTTTCTGTGAATCAGGGAAGCCAGCGCTCTATTGCGAAGCAATGAGCGTCTTGAGGATGTCTTGAGTATTGCGGCAGCAGCCCCTAAAGTCGATTGCGGGCTTTTAACTGCAAATATTGATCCACCAATTGTTGAGAAATTCGGCTAGCAGGGGCATCTAAAACCAAGACCCCCCGCCGCTTCAGGTCAGCGAAGGCCACCAGCCGCTGCGACAGTAAGTCGAGGGCAACGGCACGGGCGTAGGCAGCGCTCACATCCTGGGTGGGCGTGTGGGCCTGGTGATCAACCTTGGGGTCTCGCAGCGTCACACAAAAAAGGCAGGTAGCGGGGAGTCAGCCGTCCCAGTGCCGCCAGCAGTTCAGCCGAGGCGGTGGCATCAATTAAGTCGGTAATCAAGACCACCAATGCCCGCCGCGTCTGTTGATTGAGGATGGCGGTGACGGCTCCTAAATAATCGGGTTCTAGCATCGTCGGTTGGATGGGGGTCAGCCGCTCCACCAGTTGAGCTAGATGGTGCTGGCCGCGCCCTGGGGGAATCCAGGTATGAATCTGGCGGTCAAAGACCGCGACCCCCACGCGATCGCCCCGATGAATCCCCGCCAGAGCCAGAGACAGGGTGGCATTTAACCCCCAATCAAATCGAGCCAATCCCTGGATCTGTGCCGTCATCAATCGGCCGCGATCGAGCAAGATCAGCAGGGTTTGTTCCTGTTCCGGCTCCAACACCCGGACGAGGGGGCGCGCACGGCGGGCGGTGGCTTTCCAGTCAATCAGGCGGGGATCATCTCCCGTGGCATATTCCCGCAGTTCGGCAAATTCGGTGCCCATGCCCAAGCGTCGCAACTGTCTCACCGCTCCGGTGGATTGTAAGGCGAGACGAATGGACAGCGATCGCAATCCTAGTAGATCGGGATAAACCGCTACGGTTTGGGGTTGGGAGATTTTCCAGTCCTGCCATGCCAAACCCCAGGGACTGCGTTGCCGTACCTGAATGTCTCCCCAATTGAATGACCCCCGTTGGGTGGGATGAATGGTATAGCTGAGTTCCTGGCGATCGCCGGCGGTGAGGGTGGTACACAGGATTGGGGTGGAAACGGCAAAGTCTGGGGGGTAGGCATCCCGGATCTGAATCGTTGACGGGTATCGGGATTCCACCACGATCACCACGGGATTATCCCGGCCAATCGACAGCCGTGCTAGAGGTTCTCGCCGCACCTTCACCCGCCGGGACTGGACTTGGTGGTGATCCCAAATAGTGATCCCCGCTAGGAAAGCATCCCACAACCCCAGAAGCAGGCCAGCGATCACGAGTTGGGGCAGTCCGGGTTCCAGGGTGGCAAACACCGTGGCGATCGACATTCCCAAGAGCAATAAACCATAGACCCTGGATGTCGGTATCATCGGGGCACGGGGACTTGCTTCAGCAAATTGCTGATCACCGTATCCATCCGCAGACCATCCAGTTGGGCTTCGGGTCGCAGGATCAATCGATGGCGCAGGAGGGGTTGGGCGATCGCCTTGACATCATCTGGGGTGACAAAATCCCGACCCGATATCCAGGCTTGGGCTTTACTTGCCTGCAACCAAGCCACCGCCGAGCGCGGAGAAGCTCCGAGGGTTAAATCTGGGTATTGGCGAGTACGTTGAACCAGAGCCAACAGGTAGTCCAAAATTGGTTCCGAGAGTTGCACGGCACGGACAACTTGACGCGCCTCCAAGATATCCATCACTGTTGCCAGGGGCTTGATCTGGGCTAGGTCTTGGCGACGAGATTGAAATCCTGACTGACTGTTCAACAGCATTTGCCGCTCGGCAGCGGCATCGGGGTACTCCACCACTAATTTGAACAGAAACCGATCTAATTGCGCCTCCGGAAGGGGATAGGTGCCTTCAAACTCCAGAGAATTCTGGGTGGCAATCACCCAAAACAGGTCGGACAAGGGCAGACTTTCCCCATCCAGGGTCACCTGTTGTTCTTCCATAGCTTCCAGCAGTGCCGCCTGGGTTTTCCGGGGGGGTGCGATTGATTTCGTCCGCCAGTAAAACCTGGGTAAAAATTGGGCCTTGTTTGAGGCGGAAAGTACTGGTATTCAGATCAAAAATGCTGGTTCCCAAAATATCGGAGGGCAGAATATCGGGGGTCAATTGAATCCGGCGAAAGTCAGCCTGAATTAATTGAGCCAGCACTTTAACCAACAGGGTTTTCCCCGTGCCGGGAACCCCCTCTAAAATCACATGGCCTCCCGTTAGCAGTGCAACCAGCAGTTGTTGGACTAAAATTTTCTGCCCGACGATCGTCTGGCTGAGGGCATCACTCAGTTGCACCAGGGGGTGGCTGTTTGTGGAAGGATTTTTTAGCAAGGGTGGGGGTTGCATTCAAGGCGATCATTGGCAGGGGAGAAGCTAGGGGCACAGTTGCCCTCAGATCGATCCGGTGGGACGTGCCCGTTGCTGGGTTTGCTCCCGGATGGTCTGCCATTTCCCTAACCAGATTAGCAAGTCTTGATCCAGGAGGCGATGACTCGGGGGGCGCAATACCTGTTCTAAGGCAGTCCCAGGATAGCCCGTTTGCTGGCTCCATGCCTTGACCAAGGTGGGAGCGTCGAGGAGGGTGTCTCCTAATCCCAGTTGTTGTTGTAGTTGCAGTTGCTCCGCCTTGCCCACCTGATCGACCACGAACTCACTACACAGAGCCTTTTGCAACACCGTTGCCAGGGCTTGAATGTAGGCAGTACTGTTATCAACCTTGGGGCTGGTCAGCGATCGCGGCAAGCCAAACCGCCGATTCTGGGCCCAAATTAGCACCAGTAATAGCAAGATCCCTTGCACACCGACAATGAACAATGGGGTTTGCGCCAGGTAATGCACCCAACTCTTCTGGTGTGCAGCCATCCGAATGGTTTCCGATTTGTAACCGTGGAGGTACTCATCCACCCAACGCTCTCCCCCTCGATCGCTGATCAAGGCCGCGAGAAACTCATAATTATCAAGCTGATCCTGGTAGGCATTGGCGGCCAGGTAAGGGGTGGCAGCATAGATCACACTCCCCCGACCCACCTGTTGCTGCCAGACCACTGCCCCAAAGCGATCGCCCAACAATACTGCAGTAACTTCGGGTTCTAGTTGTTGTAATTTGCCTAAACGACGCCGGGTCTCAATCAATACTGGCCCAACGGGGCTTGACTGCTGAGTTCTAAACGGTGCATCCTGCACCGGCACCGAGACACCCAAAATCATCAAGGTATTGCCCTTCTCCACCCACAAAGCCTCCTCGGAGGATATCTGCGGTGCTTCTAAGCGAGGATACACCCTTAACAGGGTATTGCCCGTCGGCGGGGGGATGGGATCTGGGGTGACTGCCTCAGAAGAGACTGATTGCAGTGCCGGAGTGTTCAGCTGCGGGGCACGAAAGTTTTGGAAGGGCTGCCGCCAGCGTTGCAGCGGCGTGCCGCGCTCAGCCATCCACTCATACCAGGCTCCATAGCCATCCGGGGTGCGGCTGTAGGTAGACCCCCGACGGCGATCGCTGTTTTGGGGGGCAACTAACAACGTCAGCAGTAACAAGGTCACGAGCACCCCTGCGAGGAGGTATTGTTGGCGTTTCGTCATCCCGCCTCCTGTCGTGGGGAGGTCGGCAGTTGCAGCTGTTGATAAGCTTGCCAGCAACCGTCATACTCCTGACGAGAGATCGGGTCAGGGCTAAAATGCGATCGCTCATGGGTTTGAATCAGGGTCTGCAATGGCTGGATGTGGGGCAGCACCGCAGTCATGTAAAGAGCCTCCACCAGTTGCAGATACTCTCCATCGGTGCGACTGGCTTGGTGGGGAATCAGATGAGTTTCATGGAGTTGCTGGAGGGTGGCTAGGTACAGGGCACGACAGGCTTCCCGGTAGTTGCCCTGCCGATAGAATGCCTGGGCCGCCTGTAGCCAGCTTGCAGGTCTGCGCGGGGGGAGGGTTGGTGGGGGAGGCGATTCTGGGTTCGCTGTTGCCGCCCTTGAACCAGTTGGGGCATCAAGATTTCCAGGAGTTTCTGCCCTAGCCAAACCAAGAACACCCCTAGAATCACCAGCATCAACCAGAACAAAGCGTTTTGGCACCAGATGGGAATGGAGAGTTGGGGGAGATCCGGCACCCTGGAGAGCAGCTGAGTGAGCTTAAGCGCCACCCATTCTTCAGTCTGCTGTCCCCACTGATGCAATTGCCAGCCAAGATTGGTCTTTTCGTAGGCATCCACTGCCATAACTAAGCTATCCCCGATGCATCTCAGAAGGTTTTAACAATTGGTTTCTCTGGCCAGAGAGGCGATGGTCAAAGACTACTCTCCGAGCATCGCTGAATAGGGTCGCCTGTTTGCGTCCCCATGAATCTATTGGGTCTGCATCCAAGATACACACTGCTGCATCTGTTGTTTCATCGTGGGGCGATCGCTGTGATACCGCCGACCATGTCCTGGTAACACCCATTCAAATTCATAGGTTGCCAACCGCTGCATGGACTGAATTTGTTCCGTCCAGGAATACCAACACGCCCTGCGAAATCCAATTAACTGCTGGAGTTCCTCAGACCAAGCCAGGTGATCCCCGGTGAACAAAAAAGTCTGATCATAGAGCAGCACGGTGTGCCCTTTGGTGTGCCCCGGCATCACCAGAATCAGTAAGTCAGGGTCTAGCTGCACAGGCTCTGATCCGGTGAGCTGGATTTCAAACCCCCTGGGTGCCAGCGTTGATCTCGTCTTGATGCAAAATGCGATCGCAGCCAAAATGCTGATGAAACTTTTCATGATCCGCCACATCATCCCGGTGGGTTAAGTAGAGGTAGCGGATGCCTCCCAGGGCTTCCAGACGCTTGACTAAGGGGGCGGCAAACCGAGGGGAATCGATCAGCACACTTCCCTCCGGTCGCTGAATCAAATAGCTGGCAGCCCCATAGGAATTTTCGGCATGGTAACCACAGTGAAAGATATTTGCGGCAACGGAGATGGGGAAACTCTCGTGAGCCAGTTTGATATCCGTGGGTTTAGCAACGGTGCCAATGGAGGCGGTGGGACAGGCTAGGAGTGCCTGCATCGCCCGTAATCGCTCGGTGTCCTGGGTGGGTTGGTGATAGACCGCCGATTGATCCCCAGCCTGGTGGAAGACCTCGGGAGCCATCCAGCGGCAGGTATCACAGTCAATACAGCTGTGATCGACAAAGAAATCACCGCCGACATTTTCCGGGCGGCGTTGTTGCAATTGCGCCATGGGTTGCTCCTATCGGGCAAAACTAAGCAGCGTCGGAAGACGTTGATACTTAAATCATACTCATGATGGCTATGACTTACTGAGGGGATGAGTCCTGTAGGATTGGGATCGGAGTTCGCCCTGGTTTTCATGGACTGACGGTAGCATGGTGCAGAGGCATCCCATTGCCCTTCATCTTCATGGAGTGACTGTTCCGTCATGATCGCCACCGCCTCTGATCACGCATCTCCTCCTGGCCTAGAGATCAATTGCTCTCGCCAGTTTACCGCCTGGTTAGCTGAGCAACAGCTGAGTTTGGGGTTCACGACCTATCAAGCGGGGAAGTTATTCCTCTTGGGGTTTAAAACCCGACGGCTCCCTCTCGATCTTTGAACGCACCTTCGAGCGGTGTATGGGGTTGTGGGCGGATGGATCGCAGTTGTATTTAAGTACGCTCTATCAACTCTGGCGGTTTGATAATGCCCTCGAGCCTGGGCAGTTGTATCAAGGCTACGATCGCCTCTATGTCCCTCGCCTAAGCTACGTCACGGGGGATCTGGATATTCACGATCTGGTGCGGGTGTCGATCGAGGGTACCCCACAACTGTTGTTTATCAATACGCTGTTCAGTTGTCTGGCAACAGTGAGTGAAACCCACAGCTTTGTTCCCCTGTGGCAACCTCCTTTTATTACCCGGTTGGCGGCGGAAGATCGGTGTCATCTCAATGGTTTGGCAGTCGTAGCGGGGCAACCTCGCTATGTCACCGCTGTCAGCCGTAGTGATGTTGCCGATGGTTGGCGCGATCGCCGCCAGGATGGGGGCTGTGTGATCGATATTGCCAGTAACGAGATCATTCTCAGTGGCCTCTCCATGCCCCACTCGCCCCGTTGGCACCAAGAGCGGCTGTGGCTGCTGAACTCTGGGACTGGCTTTTTGGGCTATGTGGACTTGAAACAAGGGCAGTTTGAACCCGTAACCTTCTGCCCTGGCTATCTTCGTGGTTGTGCCCTCTATGGCAATTTTGCCGTTGTCGGTCTCTCAAAGCCCCGTCATAACAAGACCTTTTCTGGCCTTGCCCTAGACGATGCCCTGCAACAGCGGGATGCGGAACCCCGGTGTGGTTTGGGGGTGATTGATCTGCGCACGGGGGATCTGGTGCATTGGGTGCGCTTGGAAGGCGTGGTGGAAGAACTCTACGATGTGGTCGTCCTTCCCCAGGTGCGTCAGCCCATGGCCATCGGCTTTAGAACCGATGAAGTCCGCCGGATCATTCGCATCGGTCAAAAAAAAACATCTCTAGCACCGACGTTGGAGCACAACTGCTGAGGAGGGCTGAGCAACAGCAGCAACGGCAAGACTTCCGGGCAGCCCAGTCTACCTATCAGCAGGTGTTGCAGCTCCAACCGGATGACGTTGCGGCCCTTGGCAACCTGGGTACGGTTTACAAACACCTCGGCGACCCAGAGGCTGCGATCGCCTATTATCGGCAAGCCCTTGCCCTGGCACCCAACCAGCCTGAAATCTGGTTCAATTTGGGGACTGTTCTGCAAATCAATGACCCGAAGGCGGCGATTGCGGCCTATCAACAGGCGATCGCCCTTGATCCCACTCTGGGAGCTGCCTACTTCAAGTTGGGGAAGCTGTATCAGGAACAGCAGCATTGGTCAGGGGCAGCCGCAGCCTATCGGGAGGCGATCGCCCGGATGCCGAACTTTGCCCCGGCCTATATGAACCTGGGGAATGTCCTCAAGGCAACGGGCGATCTCACCGCAGCGATCGCCCAGTATCAGCAAGCCCTGGCATGCCAACCGGACGATGGCGAAGCTTTCTACAATCTCGGCAATGCTTACCTGGCTCGACATCAGCGATCGGAGGCCATTGCTGCCTATCGACAGGCGGTGCAACACCAGCCCAGATTGCAAGCAGCCTGGGTGAATTTAGCCATGGTTCTACAGCAAGTCGGGGATTATGATGCCGCGATCGCCTGCTTTGAAACCTTGCTGCAGCAAGATCCAACCGATGCCATGGCCTACTGTAACCTGGGTTCCCTCTCCAATGATCTGGGTCGCTTCGATCAGGCGATCACGTTTCTGGAGCAGGCGATTCAACTCAGCCCCGGCTTAGCCGTAGCCCATACCAATCTTGCCTATGCCTTAGTGGCGGTGGCTCGACTGACCGACGCGGTGGATCACTGCAACCAGGCAGTGAAACTAGCGCCCCAACTGACCGCAGCCTATCTGAATCTCGGCTACGCCCTGAATAATCAAGGCAAGGTGGCAGCGGCGATCGCCAGTTTTCAGGCTGGGTTAGCGGTAGACCCCGACTGCCACCCCCTGAATTCCAATTTGCTCTACACCCTTAATTACAGCGATCGCATCCACCCAGCAGCGATCGCCGAGGTGCATCGCCAGTATGGTCAGCGCATAACCCCAGAGGTTTCCCCCCCATCTTCACAGTGCGACTCCCCGAGAGCGCGATCGGCCATTGCGGGTGGGCTATGTTTCCCCCGATATGTATCAGCACTCGGTGAGTTATTTCTTAGAACCGCTGCTGGCTCACCATGATCCGGCTCGGGTTGAAACCTTTTGCTATGCAGATGTTGCCACCCCGGATGCAGTAACAGAGCGGCTGCAAAAACTGAGCCACCATTGGCGATCGACCCGCCCCCTGAGTGATGAGGAGCTATATGAGCAAATTCTCGGCGATCGCATCGATGTGTTAGTAGATCTCACAGGGCACACGGGTAAAAATCGCCTCCAGATGTTTGCCCGTAAGCCAGCTCCCCTACAAATCACCTATTTGGGCTATCCCAACACCACGGGGTTAGCCGCCATGGATTATCGACTCACCGACATTGATGCCGATCCACCGGGACTCACCGAGGCATACCATACCGAAACACTCCTGCGGTTGCCCCGCTGCTTTCTCTGTTATCAGCCCCTGAGCACCGCCCCTGCGGTGTTAGATCTGCCTGGTAAGACTATGGGACGCATTACCTTTGGTTCCTTCAACAACTTGCCCAAACTCACCCTCAGCGTCATTGCTGTGTGGTCACAAATTCTGCATGCTGTCCCTGATGCCCGTCTGATTCTCAAAGTTCGTTGGCTTGAGGATGAACCTACTCGCCAGCATTATTTAGACCTATTTGCGGCCCAGAAGATTCCGCCACAACGAGTGAAGCTGATTGGCATGATTCCCGACGCCGATCATCACCTCAACTTCTATAACAATATCGACATTGCCCTCGACCCTTTTCCTTATAACGGCACAGCCACCACCTGCGAAGCTTTGTGGATGGGGGTTCCTGTGATTACCCTCGCTGGCTCCACCCATGTCAGTCGGGTAGGGTTAAGCCTTCTGAACGCCGTGGGGCTCCCCGAACTGATCACCCATAGCCATCAGGAATATATTGCGACAGCAGTTACTCTGGCAGCCAATCGCGAACATCTAGCAAACTTGCGCTCCAGGTTACGGCCACAAATGGCAGCTTCTGCCCTTTGCCATGGGATGGCCCATGCCCAGGCAGTGGAGGCTACGTTCCACACAGAATTTTCTAAATGGAACCTATAGGAGTTGCCGATTTAGTGTGGCACAAGTAATAAGCTAAAACCCTTTCCCGGTCTAACTCAGGTGTACTTCATGTTACGAGGAACCCCTGTCAGGACGTGACTCCCATCTGATTGACTGACAAAAGTCCTGAAAGGCTGACGGCTTCGTTGCTCACCCGCACTTTCAGTGCAGGGCGGGGAAGGCGATCGCTGAAAGATTTGTCAGTCAACCAGGACTCCCATACTATTTGGAGATTCTAGCTGGTCTTGTCAGACGTCAATATCTGGTAGGCCGCAATGTAATGGTCAAACTCATTCCACATTTCAATAATTTTCCCCTCTGAAAGTCTGAAAATTGAAATTCCTGTCAAATTCACTCTGTTACCATGGGGTTCCATATTCCAGAGTGTAGCTGTATTTAATCCAGTGATCAGCCAACGAACTACCACCTTCTCATTTTCTGCAATGAGGTCATCAATCCGCATATTCAGATCTGAAAAGGCGTTGCGAATATTGGCTATATCAATTTTGAGTGCTGACCTACCGCCTGTTTCCCCTCCCGTGATCGGGGACATGGTATGACGAACTATGTGCGGGTCAACTAGAGTTTCTAAAAGATCAAGATTACCTAAATTCCAAATTTCCTCAATATAACGACGTACAATCTGTTTATTTTCAGTTAATGTCATTAATTATTTCCCTCTCGCCCACTCAACATCAACAAAGCCAAAAACGTCTCACTACAAAAGGGTAGCGCCATGGTAACCAACGGCTAAACACTCACTCAGCTAAGTTATTCGTGGAAAGTCTGGGAGTAGCGACAAAGTTGGAGGGCAAAGACCCAACTTAGAAAGTATCATCTATCCCAGAATCTAGTAAGCCTCATCACATAGGACTGCCCACCCAGAATGAACTGTTATAGCGGTTACTGAGCCAATGCTATACCGGCAAGATCTTGAAGTACTTGCTGTACAAAGCTTTAAAAAAAGTATTTTACTTCACCAAGCGCACAAGCAGTATAACAAAGCGCAGTAAATCATTATGCAGCAAAAACAGTTCCATGCTGCATTCAAGAGTAGCGCACCAGGGTCAATTGCCGCTTCTAGCACCAGAGGTAGTGACTTCAGTTCCTGAACTGTCACACCCCTAAGGGCATTGTTTTGGTTGGCATATAGTTTGTATGTATTGGTTTGATTCCCTTCACCGTGGGCAGCAGACGGTCTTAACCCTGATCGCCGTTGCGGTTAACGAGCTGCTCAAGGATACGACGGTTCTCTGTCTGAAGTCCTCTGACTTCTGCCTGCATTTCTCGAATCTCTACACCTTGCCTTTGCAGCTCGGTGATGATTGCATGGGAGACATTGACGAGGCTCTCTACAGAGCCTTCTAGCCGCCCTATAGAGTGAGTATTTTGCTCACACACACTGGCGAGAGTGTTCACACTGCTTACAAGCCTGTCCAGCATTTCATCAGTCCATCTTTCAGTGGTCATCGTGGGTTGCATCCTCTAGAGTATGAATAAAACCTGTAACAGCTTTCTTTTTGAGAATTTGGAGTTTCAAAGGCTAATTGAACTATCAGAATATAAAACCTGTAACAGCTTTGATAAAGATTGTCGAGATGTTTTTTTGTCTCAAGATTATCTGTGAAATTTCAATAGCAGATTGTTGAGACATAAATGGTATGAATTGATCAGGCATTCCCTGATTAACCCATATTTCTGTTAGTTGTTCACAACAGTTAATTACTGGATCTGGTAATCTAACAACACGGGTAGAATAGGGGGCACGTTTACCACGCCCACCACGATATAAGCCAGTCATAGAAAACCTGTAATAAGTAAATTACAGCATGATTACAATACATGTTACAGGTTTTGTTAAATTATTCATTAAGCTAGAAACTCAGAAAGATTCCTGTTCCCACGTCACAATCACACCAATTGACTCATAAGCCTTCTCAACCATGTCTCTAAAGCCGCTTGTATAGCCTCCAAACAGGTGAATACGAGGCTTCTTGCTCTTAAGGTACTGAGCAACAACAAGACTTTTGCACCGTCCTTCCAGTCGGTTACATGCTTGATTTCGATCACATGCTCATCTGTCACCAGGTCAATGAAACCAACAGGCGTTTCTACCTCTCTTTCTCCCCCTTCCCTGCTCTGTAGGGAAACTTAAATCATTCGTTCTGACTCAATAACGATTTCTGATGTAACCATGATTCCTTGCCTTGATAGTTGGTTAGTACAGTCCTGGCAGATGCGAACATCTGAACCCTAACGCCTATCAGTGTGGTGGGTGGTTGATCATAGCTGTTCCTCATAACATCAGTCGTTAAATTCTTCTTGGGTGACGGTAACGTTACCTGCTGCGATCGCAAAACTGCAATGACTGCGCTTGTTGCAGAGGTGTCTCCACGTCCTGGATGGTGGGAAACACCCGCAGTACGGATGAAACCACTGATACCTGTACCCGCGTACCCACTGACAGGGGCATGCCTGCTGTCGTGCGGGCATGAAACTCTCGACCGCAGCGACTAATCAGACAGTAGCAATGCTCTCGACCTAAAAACTGGCGATCGCGAATCACGACCGTCGCCGCTGCATCGGGTTCTAGTAATACCTCTTCCTGCCGAATCATCAGTTCCCCAGCGGTGACTGAGGGGAGCGGATTCTCGATACGATTGTTGTGCCCCACAGTCAGACGCTGAATTGGAAATCCTCCTATCTCGGGTTCCCAGCGATCTCCGTGACAGCGAACCGGCAAAAAACTTGGCCTGGGTGACAAACTCGGCCACAAACCGGGAGGCAGGTTCTCTGTAGATCGTTTCTGGGGTGTCCAGTTGCTCTAAATGCCCCTGGCGCATGACCGCCACCTGATCGGAAATCGAGAGAGCTTCTTCCTGGTCATGGGTGACAAAAATTCCAGAGGTGCCCGTTGCCTTGAGAATGTCGCGGATTTCCTGACGTAGGCGCAAACGGATCTGCACATCTAGATTGCTCAGAGGTTCATCCAGCAGGATCAGGCTGGGTTGGGGAGCAAGGGCACGGGCAAGAGCCACCCGCTGTTGCTGACCTCCTGAGAGTTCGTGGGGATAGCGATGTTCTAACCCCTCTAGGCCAACACGGGCGATCGCGGCTGTGGTGAGTTGTTGCACGTTGTCGGGGGGGGTAACGGCGGCTATGACCCCGTGGCCGATGCTTGAGGCCAAAGGCAACATTCTCAAGTACCGTTAGATGGGGAAACAGTGCGTAGTCTTGAAAGACAATGCCCACGTCCCGTTGTTCCGGTGGTACCCAGCAGTCCTCTCCAGCAACCCTCTGTCCTGCCAAGCAAATGGTTCCCGTTTGGGGAGCCTCCAACCCTGCAATCAAGCGTAACAGCGTGGTTTTGCCACAGCCCGAAGGGCCTAAGAGACCGAGTAAATCTCCTTGGCGCAGTTCCAGTGTTAGCCCATGGACGGCGGCTTGCGCTGTGCGAGGAAACTGCTTACTCACCTGATCCACTTGCAGAATCAGTGGTTGGCTGCTGGGCATTGTGCCTGGGTTATCGGGCTTGGTAGTGGGGCGATCGCGGCTAGCATTATGATGGTTGGGTTGAAGTGCTTGTTGCAAACTAAAATCAGTAATCTTCCCAGACATCTCTCAGACTTTTGCTAATTTTTCTTATTAGTTATTCTAAGGTTAATCCGTCTGTATGCAAGATTTCTACAAACGTATCATCCAGCCACTGGGACAAGACCGTTACAGTGCTTGGACGATGCTAGTGATGGCGATCGCGGTGCTGATTTCCCTGCCCGTTCTCACCGTCTTAAGTGGCATTTTCCGGGATACTGGAGCCATCTGGCAGCACCTCGCTGCCACGGTCTTGGCCACTTACATCACCAATTCCCTGGGTCTGATGGTGGGGGTGGGGCTGGGTGTCGTCCTGATAGGGACGGGAACCGCTTGGCTGGTAACCATGTGTCGATTTCCAGGACGATGGATGTTCGAATGGGGCTTACTCTTGCCCCTGGCAGCTCCAGCCTACATCCTGGCCTATACCTACACGGAACTATTGGAATTCTATGGCCCGGTGCAGACAAGCCTGCGAGGGTGGTTTGGTTGGCAGAGTGTTCAAGATTACTGGTTCCCCGATATTCGTTCCCTTTGGGGGGCGATCGCCCTACTGACCTTGACCCTCTATCCCTATGTCTATCTCCTGGTACGGACTGCCTTTTTGTCTCAGTCAGCCTCGACTTTAGAAGCCTGTCGGATGTTGGGCTGTGGTCCCTGGCAGAGTTTTCTGATCGTGGCACTGCCCCTCGCCCGTCCAGCCATTATGGCTGGGTTATCCTTGGCATTGATGGAAACGTTGAATGACTATGGAACCGTCCAGTATTTTGCCGTTGATACCTTCACCACTGGCATCTATCGCACCTGGTTTGGCATGGGGGAACAACAGGCAGCTTCCCAACTCTCGGCGTTTTTACTGCTGTTTATTTTGGCGCTGGTGTTGCTAGAGCGGGGAGCTCGGGGACAGGCCCAGTACTATCAAACTGCCCCACATCGCCAACCACTGGCGGCTTATTCGCTGCGGGGATGGCGGGCGATCGCTGCTCAGCTAGCCTGTTTTCTCCCCATTGGACTGGGGCTTCTTTTCCCTGGGGCAATTTTGCTGCAAATGACTCTGGAAAACTGGAGTCAAACCTTCAATGAAGAATTCTGGGGATTTGCCTACAACAGCTTACTTCTGGCATTGCTAACTGCCGGAATTGCAGTGGCGATCGCACTCCTGATGGCCTATGGTTTGCGACTGCAACCAAATCTGGGGATGCGTCTGGCGACTCAAGTCGCCGCCATGGGATATGCCGTCCCCGGTTCAGTGATTGCCGTCGGCATTCTGGTACCTGTTGGCGGACTGGACAATGCCATCGATGCCTGGATGAGGTCAACCTGGGGAATTTCCAGCGGTCTATTGCTCAGTGGCACAATCGCAGCCCTTGTGTTTGCCTATTTAGTGCGATTCTTGGCCGTTTCCTTCAGCACCATTGATGCCAGTTTAACGAAGATCAAACCGAGTTTGGATGATGCAGCTCGCAGCTTAGGGCACAGCCCACTCAGTACCTTAGTCCGTATCCATGCGCCCCTCATGGGACGGGGCTTGTTGACTGCGGTAACTCTGGGTTTTTGTGGATGTGATGAAGGAATTACCCGCCACCCTCATTATTCGCCCCTTTAACTTCGATACCCTAGCCGTGCGAGTCTATAGTCTGGCAGCCGATGAGCGGCTAGCCGAGGCTTCCGGAGCAGCCTTGGCAATTGTTCTTGTGGGCTTGATACCCGTAATTCTGTTGAATCTCAGATGGGCAGACTCACCCAGGAAGTAAGGTGTCAGCATTAAGAGCACTGGTTTTGACGCTAGTGATAAAGTCTTGAGGTGTCTGGTAGCCAGACTTGAAGAAAACTTAAGAATAAGGACTAAAACCCTTACATAATATGACTTATAGCGTCTGATAACGAATCCGAAGACCAGCGACCATCTGTTCTATCTGCTCTGTTAACCCTTCAATGAATTACCTCAACAATCTGCTGCTCAAATTTACTTTTGGGGATGACTGGGTTGTATTTAATAATGATTGATGCAGCAGGTAAATTCATTTTTACGGCTTCAACATTTGCCAAGGATTCCAACAAAGATTGTAACTGCATAGCATAGGATTCACGATGGTATAAATTTGAAATCCACAATCGAATCCTTCCAGGAGTATGGTGCATAATTCTATAATCATCTTCTGACTTTCTGGAATTTAGCAGACGCTTTACATATACCTCTGATTTCTGTCTTGCCTTTATAGAAACTGAGAAGCCTTCTTTTTCCTCTAAATAGTTTAGTAGATCCACGAGGAAATTCTGAATTAATACCAATCGTCTTCGCTCGATCAAATCTTCGATGACATTATAATTATCAATGGAATGAAGGGCATCGCGAATATTAATATAAAATGCCGATAACTGATTGCGACTACTTTTTATTTCTTCTTCAAAATGATAAAGAGAAACTGATTCAAATCCTGTAAAAATAGATTTGGATTCTTCTATAAAACTTGTTGGGCTTAAGCCTTCTACAAACCTCAGTCCCAGCGCTCTTTGCTCTGAAAAAGAAAAATAGAATGCCTCTTCTGAACTAAACTCATCGGAATTAGCAAAGGTCTCAGAGATTTTGCGAGCCAGCTCGATGACCCTTTTATCCCTTGTGTAGGGACCGTAGCGGTATATAATAAGCGACCATCCGAAATAGATGACAATCACATAGAGAATTTCTAGAGCTTCTGAAGAAAATCCAGCATAGCATTCAGAATCTTTGTTTTCTAAAGTCTTAGTCTGTTTTCCAGATAAATATCTATAAAGACTAGATTGTAGTTCTTCCGCAGCTAATATAAATGGATTTACATAGAGGGCAGCATTTTTGTCCCGCTCTCTTTCTTCTTCCTTTTGCTCTTTTTCTCGCCAGATTAAAACTGTCCAAAAGGCTGTACATACACCTGATATAATCGACAATAACAAGCCAATTTGAATAGATTCCATGGCCATCTACCCCGTTTAATTATATTTTTAGTATATAGAAATAACAGCTCCTTAATACATGAAATATAGTGAAATCACTTACTAGAATGGTGTTTGAGAGTGTACCCCAGCGCAAGCAACCCTATAGTTCCCTAACCAGTAAGGTCTGAGTTACTACTGAGTGGGTGACGGAGAGCCTAGAATCCTGTTAAGACAAGGCTCACAGCACTCAAGCGCTTTTTATGGCGCTTCAGGTTATTTCCAACCGGCTCGATCCATGATCTTCAGCGCTTCAGCGTTGTTACGGCCAAAAACCGCAGCGTTGAGTGGGTCGGCCTTGAAGGTGCCTAAACTGGCAAGTACCGGATCAACGGTGACTCCAGAGATCACTGGATATTCGTAATTCCCATTGGCAAAGATTGCCTGGGCTTCCCGGCTGACGAGATAGTCTAGCAAACGAATTGCCGCTGCCCGGTTCGGTGCATTTTTAACAACCCCACCGCCACTGATGTTAACGTGAGTGCCGCGATCGCCCTGATTGGGAAAAAACGACACCAATTTTAGCGGCAATGGCTCGATCCTCTGCTTTTTGAGACTTGGCTAACCGAACCACATAGTAAGTATTCACAAAGGTCAGATCAGCCAAGCCCGAAGCCACCGCTTTGATCTGGGACGTATCATTGCCTTCCGGAGGACGGGCAAAGTTAGCCACCAGTCCCCGTGCCCAAGCTTCCGTCTTCCCAGCCCCGTTCGCCGCCAGAATTGAACCCGTCAAAGATTGGTTGTATACGTTATTAGAAGAGCGGCAGATGAAGCGACCTTTCCACTTGGGGTTGGCAACTGCTTCGTAGGTGGAGAGTTCGGCAGGCTTAATCCGAGCTTTGTTATAGACAATGATCCGTGCCCGTTTTGAGAGGCCAAACCAATAGCCGTTCGGTTCCCGCAGACTAGCCGGAATTGCGGATTGCAGGATCTGCGATTGTATGGGCTGGAGAAGACCAGCGGACTGTGCCCGCCAGAGATTCCCAGCATCAACGGTGATCAACAGATCGGCAGGGGTATTAGCCCCTTCACTTTTGATGCGCTCAATCAGCTTGTCAGCCTCGGCTTGGACAATATTGACCTTAATTCCGGTCTTGCGGGTGAAATTCTCGTAGAGCGCTTTATCTGTATCGTAATGACGTGCCGAGTAGAGGTTGACGACACGACTAGCTTGGGCGTTGCCCACAGGGGGACGACCCAACTGATCCGCGGCAACCGCCGCCATTGCTGCCCCAGAGGCTAAAAAAACCACGTCTCGAAATTTGCATTGCCGATCCAACTTGCTCCTGTGTAATCGCAACAACCTCAAGAACAGTTCAGCCAGAACCTGTCCTTAAAGTATTTACCTTATTGAGATTAATTACTAATTGGTAGGTTAAAGTAATCCAAAATTTTGTCAAGACTATAACCTGATCGGCATTCACTTTTCCCAGTTGATTACCGTGCTGTCAGGGTTTCACATCTTCATATGCGGTTTGGATGCGCAACAGCTTAGTGATCTAGAGAGTGATCTAGTGGCCTGTCAATTTTCTATTTGTGGATCAAGACCCTTGAGCCGAAGGCGGGCATCAGCTGATGTGAATTGCCCATCGACTGAATTTCTGCGATTGATTACCCTCAAATGTACCTAGGCTGAGGTTATAGAGATGACAGCGTATACATTTCCTGTGGGCACTCCGGTTAGCCGTTGCGTCCTCTGTTTAGATACTATTTACCTCCGACCGACCTAGTTCCAAAGGAACGGCTCAGCCTCAGGTTGGCATCATCCCCATAGATGCACCTAAAATTCATCATCCGGGGTTGATCCCGCACTGGCCTCTTGATCTCGCTTTGACCCTAGCAACTCTAGCCGTTCTACCCGAATCACTGGCTTTGAGCGGCTGGCACCTGTACTGCGGTCTTTCCAATGTTCAAACTTCAAGGCGCCTGAGATGCCAATCTGACTCCCCTTGCGGACGTAGTTAGCGGCAACTTCTGCCTGTTTACCCCAGAGTTCTAGATTAAACCAGTCAGGTTGCTCATTGTTGCGGCTTTGGCGGTTCACCGCTAGGGTGAGGTTACAGACTACACTCCCGGACTCAAAGTATTTAACATCTGGGTCTCCACCCACTCGCCCGACCAGAGTTACATGATTGAGGCTCATATATCGTCCGCACTGAAGGTCAGCAACTCTACTTTATCGGAATTGATTGCAGGCTGGACAGTGACATCTGAGAATTGCTGCAAACCATCAAATTTGGGGAACCTGCTACCACTTGCTAGAGCACAGTGATAGAATCGAGTCTCAAGCTAGGGGTGCCTTGCATCGGCTGAGATTATACCCTGAGAACCTGAGCCTGGGTTATACCAGCGGAGGGAAGCTGTTTATTGAGGAACTGAATATGCGGACAGAATGGGTCGCCAAGCGTCGGGATCAAGTTAACGTCACGCAAATGTATTATGCCCGCCAGGGTGTGATTACCGAAGAAATGCACTACGTGGCGCAACGGGAAAATCTGCCAGCAGATTTGATTCGGCAAGAGGTAGCACGGGGACGGATGATTATCCCGGCTAACATTAATCACACAAATCTCGAGCCAATGGCCATTGGCATTGCCTCGAAATGTAAAGTCAACGCCAATATTGGGGCATCCCCGAATTCCTCCAGCTTGGATGAAGAGGTTGCGAAGCTGCACCTAGCGGTGAAGTATGGAGCAGATACCGTCATGGATTTGTCCACGGGCGGTGGCAATCTAGATGTTATTCGTACCGCGATCATTCAAGCCTCTCCGGTACCCATTGGCACCGTTCCCGTGTATCAAGCCCTGGAAAGTGTGCATGGCCAGATTGAAAAGCTCACCCCCGATGACTTCTTGGATGTAATTGAAAAGCATGCTCAGCAAGGGGTTGACTATCAAACCATCCATGCCGGAATCTTGATAGAGCATCTACCGTTGGTGAAAACGCGCCTCACTGGGATTGTCTCTCGCGGGGGTGGCATCCTGGCTCGCTGGATGCTTCACCACCACAAGCAAAATCCCCTTTACACCCACTTCCGGGACATCATTGAAATTTTCAAAAAGTATGATGTTTCTTTTAGTTTGGGGGACTCTCTCCGTCCCGGTTGTACCCACGATGCCTCGGATGCCGCCCAGTTGGCTGAACTCAAAACCCTAGGAGAACTGACCCGTAAAGCTTGGGAAGATGATGTCCAGGTAATGGTGGAAGGTCCCGGCCATGTACCGATGGATCAGATTGAGTTTAATGTCCGTAAGCAAATGGAAGAATGTTCCGAAGCTCCCTTCTATGTTTTGGGTCCTTTGGTAACTGATATTGCTCCGGGCTATGACCACATTACCTCAGCAATTGGAGCGGCCATGGCTGGCTGGTATGGTACAGCCATGCTCTGCTATGTCACGCCAAAGGAACACCTAGGGTTGCCCAATGCTGAAGATGTCCGCAATGGCTTGATTGCTTATAAAATTGCTGCCCATGCAGCGGATATTGCCCGCCATCGTCCTGGTGCCAGAGACCGAGATGATGAGCTTTCCCGCGCCCGCTATAACTTTGACTGGAATCGTCAGTTTGAACTGGCTCTTGACCCCGAGCGGGCGAAGGAGTATCACGATGAAACCCTGCCCGCAGATATTTATAAGACAGCAGAGTTTTGCTCCATGTGTGGACCGAAGTTCTGTCCGATGCAAACCAAAGTTGATGCCGATGCCCTGACGGAGTTAGAGAAATTCTTGGCTCAGGAACAGATGGCTCAGGTTTAGGTCAACCCTGGCGATCGCCAAATTGCATCCGCTACCCGGCAGACATCCCGCATTGCAGCCAGATCATGGACTCGCAGGATGTCTGCTCCCCCTGATATCGCCCCACAACAGGCAGCTGCGGTGCCCCACACCCGTTTTTGGGGTTCCGGTTGGTTAAGAATCGCCCCCAAAAAGCTTTTGCGCGACGGCCCCACCAGTAAGGGATACCCCAAAGCCCCTAACTTGGGGAGCGATCGCAGAATTTCCAGGTTTTGTGCCCCTGTTTTTGCAAAGCCAATGCCGGGGTCGAGGATGATTTGGCTGGGCTGAATGCCATGGGCGATCGCTGCGGCTGCCCGAGATTGGAGCCACGCGGTAATTTCTACCATCAAGTCTGCATACTCCGTTAACTGCTGCATGGTTTGGGGGGTACCCCGCGAATGCATCAAGACAATCGGCACCCCTAAAGCGGCGATCGCGGGGAGCATTTCTGGATCGTAGGTTGCCCCAGAAACATCATTGATCAGATCTGCGCCTGCCTGTACGGCTGCCCTTGCCACGGCGGCGCGGGTTGTGTCCACGGAAATCGGTACTCGCAGATCCAGACATCCACCTCGTAGCGCTTGCACCACTGGCACCACCCGACCCAGTTCCACCTCCAAGGAGACGGTTGCCGCTTGGGGACGAGTCGATTGTCCGCCAATATCCAGCAAATCAGCCCCAGCCTCCACCAGGGATTGGGCCTGTTGGACAGCGGCTTCTACGGTTTCAAACTCCCCCCCATCGCTAAAGCTGTCGGGGGTAATGTTGAGTATGCCCATGAGATAGGTGCGTTGCCCCCAAATCAAGGGATGATGTCGTCGGATCAAGGTTGCGGCTGTTTTCACAGCAGGTTGAGATAGCTCTGACATGGCATCGATTGTCAATTCCCAACCTAGAGTATCCAAGATGGGACTAAGTTAGGATATGATTGATCTTCTGGATTCTAAATTTCTTAAAATATTTTTAGAAGCCCCCCGGCTTTAGCCTGCGGACTTTAAGGGTGATGCAGGCAATACGGACAACCACGACGGAGATAGCTAGCAGGAAACAATTAGCATGGTCAATCAGGAACTGATGGTAAAAGATGTCGGCTTCACACATGAAGACTTTGCCGCCCTCCTCGACAAATATGACTACCACTTTAGCCCTGGGGACATTGTTCCGGGGACGGTGTTTAGTCTTGAGCCGAAGGGCGCTCTGATTGACATCGGTGCTAAAACTGCTGCTTACATCCCCCTTCAAGAAATGTCCATCAATCGTGTGGACAATCCTGAAGAAGTCTTGCAATCCAATGAAACCAGGGAATTCTTTATCCTGGCTGATGAAAACGAAGATGGGCAGCTCACCCTCTCGATTCGTCGCATTGAGTATATGCGGGCTTGGGAACGAGTACGTCAGTTGCAAGCAGAGGATGCAACTGTACGATCCGCAGTTTTTGCCACCAATCGCGGGGGGGCTTTGGTTCGGATTGAAGGGCTGCGGGGCTTTATCCCTGGCTCCCATATCAGCACCCGAAAGCCCAAGGAAGAATTGATGGGCGAGGATTTGCCCCTGAAATTCCTCGAGGTGGATGAAGAGCGCAACCGCCTAGTGCTCAGTCATCGTCGTGCCCTCGTTGAGCGCAAGATGAACCGCTTAGAAGTGGGTGAAGTGGTGATCGGTACGGTTCGTGGTATCAAGCCCTACGGTGCATTTATCGATATCGGAGGTGTCAGCGGTCTGCTGCACATTTCTGAAATTTCCCACGACCACATTGATACCCCCCACAGTGTGTTCAATGTCAATGATGAAGTCAAGGTGATGATCATTGATTTGGATGCAGAGCGAGGTCGGATTTCTCTTTCCACCAAGCAACTGGAGCCTGAACCGGGTGATATGGTGAAAAATCCCCAGGTGGTTTACGAAAAAGCTGAGGAAATGGCTGCTAAATACCGGGAACGGATGCAAATTCAACAGGCAGGCGCTGTGGCACCGGTTGAAGCTGAAGCTGAACCGGAAGTCGTGATTGAAGAACTACCCAGTGCGGAAGACACTGAGTAATCGGGATGGCTGCCTAGATGCTCCTTCGGTGTGGTCATCAACTTTTCTCTGGCATTGCAGGGGTCTTCTTTGACAAGGACGGTACCCTCACCACCTCAGAAACTTATCTCGTCCAGCTAGGCCATCAGCGGCTCCATTCCATTGTGGCGCAGGTTCCCTCTGTACGAGGTAGGCTTTTAAAAGTCTGGGGACTGGAAGACGAAGATCTAGATCCAGCAGGGCTCTTGGCAGTTGGCAGTCGTCAAGCCTGCGAGATCGCTGCGGTGCTGGAAATGACGGCCTTGGGCTATCCCTGGGTGTGGGCTGCTGACGTTGTCCAGTCCGCATTCCTGGCAGCCGATCAAGCGTTACCCCGAAAAGCTAGTTGCACCCCCTTACTCCCTGGAATTTGGGAACTGCTTCAGACATTGAGGGCGGCGAATCTGAAGCTCGGGATTCTGTCTGCGGATACTCCGGCGCTGGTGGCAGATTTTGTAGACTACTATCAATTAGCAGACCTATTTCACCTATGGATGGGGTCAGAAACACAACTGGGAAAGCCAGATCCCCATTTTTTCTGGCAGGCCTGCCGAGTACTAGAGGTGCAACCCTACGCCACCCTGATGATCGGTGATGCGGCGATCGACATACAAATGGGGCGGGCAGCTGGGACAGCGGGTTGTGTAGGCGTAACTTGGGGCTGGAATCGTTCCCTCGATCTGTTAAGCGCCGATGTGATCCTCACCCATCCTCAGCAGCTGGTAGTCTCCCAGAATTGACGGTTGCATGTCTGAGAATGTTCTCAGCTGACTGAACCTGCACATTAGAAATTCTAATCATTGGATTCAAAGCTAGACCTTGTGACGACTGGAGGCTAATCTCCTTGCCCATCCGCCACATTCCCCAGCTCACTAGGTCGCCTTAGGTAGTATAATCGCTCAAATGTCGTTGCTGTCTGTTTCGCCAAAGAGAGGATACTTGTTTGTCTCGACGCTACCTCTTTACCTCTGAATCCGTTACCGAAGGCCATCCTGACAAGATCTGCGATCAGATTTCCGACACGATCCTGGATGCACTTCTTGCTCAAGACCCAAGCAGTCGAGTTGCGGCTGAGGTGGTTGTTAACACTGGCCTGGTCTTGATCACAGGGGAAATAACCACCCAGGCCACTGTGAATTACATCGATCTGGCTCGGAAGAAGATTACCGAAATTGGTTACATGGGTGTGGACAGCGGTTTTTCTGCCAATAGCTGTGCCGTGCTGATTGCCCTTGATAGTCAGTCTCCCGATATTGCTCAGGGTGTGAATACCGCCCATGAGCACCGGGAACAAGCCAGTGATGAAGAACTGGACGCAATCGGAGCTGGTGATCAGGGGTTGATGTTTGGGTTTGCCTGCAACGAAACGCCGGAGCTGATGCCCCTGCCGATTAGTTTGTCCCATCGAATTGCCCGCAAACTCGCAGCGGTGAGGAAAACGGGGCAACTGCCTTATCTGCGCCCGGATGGCAAAACCCAGGTCACTGTTGCCTACGAAGATGGATGCCCCGTGGGCATTGATACGATTCTGATTTCAACCCAGCATTCCCCGACCATTGGTGAGATCTCCGACGATGCTGCGGTGCAGGCCAAGATTCGAGAGGATCTCTGGACACTGGTAGTGCAGCCCGTGTTTGGGGATATTGAGATCAAGCCAGATGCTACGACTCGATTTTTGATGAATCCGACGGGTAAGTTTGTCATTGGTGGCCCCCAAGGAGACTCCGGCCTAACTGGACGCAAGATTATTGTGGATACCTACGGTGGTTATTCCCGTCATGGCGGCGGCGCTTTTTCCGGGAAGGATCCCACAAAGGTTGATCGCAGTGCTGCCTATGCCTGTCGCTATGTTGCCAAAAATATTGTGGCCGCAGGCTTGGCAGACAAGTGTGAGGTGCAGTTGAGTTATGCCATCGGGGTGGCTCGCCCAGTGAGCATTATGATCGACACCTTTGGCACCGGGAAAGTAGAGGATGATCTGTTGTTAGAGCTGGTGAAGCAGAACTTTGAACTGCGCCCTGCTGGAATTATTCAGGCATTTAATCTCCGCTATCTACCCAGTGAACGGGGGGGACGCTTCTACCAGGATGTTGCCGCCTATGGTCATTTTGGTCGCACAGATCTGGAACTGCCTTGGGAGCAAACGGACAAAGCAGCCCTGTTGCAGGAAGCTGCAAAGCAGCCCCTTTCCATTACGGGTTCCAGAACCTAAACCCCCAGTCCCAATCGCCCCGCATCGTTGGGGGTTGGGAGCGAGATCCCAACTCCCAACCGTATAGGAACAGTCAGGCCATGTCAGCATGACCACTCCTTTCTCTAGGGGTTTAACGATCGATGAAGAAAGCTTTCCAAGGTTTCCAACTGAAGATTAAAAACCGCCTGCAATTGCTCAATTTCATTCGTTGTACAGAAAAACTCATGGGCAAGTAAGACTCGCAGGGTTCCTAGTTCAGCATGGGTTTTGGGATTAAATAACCCAATCACGGTTCTGATGCTGTCAAACCCCAGTAAAGGAGTCTGCATCACCATTGGCTCTCGCTGCATCACTCGGCCCAAAATTTTAGGAATTTCGCCGCGATGGAGGACTTCCGGGCCACCCACAGCAAAAATCTGATTGCAGGCACCCTGGGTCGTGGGAGCGGCGATCGCGATCTGAGCTAAGTCATCGGGGCTAACAATTGAGGTGCGATGCTGGGGATTCCCAATCAAAAGATAGACCCCGGTCTGGCGAAATTGTTGGGCCACAGAGAGCAGACTGGAGGCAAAGCTCGCAGGACGCAAAACCGTATAGTTCAGTCCGCTGCTGACCAGATATTTTTCAACGGCTCGTTTAGCCTTAAAAACCGGAGCATCGTCATAACCTTGATCAACGCCAAGAGCAGAAACAAAGACGAAATGTTCTACCCCCTCGGCTTTCGCTTGGTCAATGAGGTCAATATTGGCTTGATAGTCAATCGCTTGCACGTCCCCCTCGGCAGCTTCACTGGCACTATGGGTACTGATGACGTACTGAATGCCCGTGCAGGCTCTTTGTAGATCCGGCGATCGCAGCAAACTGCCAATGCAAATCTGTGCCCCCCGGTGCTCTAATTCGGCATAATTAGCCGTTAATCGGACTAAGGCTCGCACAGGTTGAGATTGTTCACGCAATAGCCGAATCACTCTACGGCCTAATCCGCCTGTGGCACCAGTTACCAAAAACATGGCGATCGCATCCTAAAGTTCAACAATGACGGGGGCATGATCACTGGGTTGGAGCTGCTTCCGAGGGGTGATGTCGATCCAGCATTGTTTTGTGCGCTCGTAAAGGGCAGGGGTCAGGTAGTGATGATCAATCCGCCAGCCCAGATTCCGCCGAAACGCAGCAGCTCGGTAATCCCACCAACTATAGTGTCCAGCTTCAGGCGTGAACTTGCGGAAGGGGTCTGCAAATCCCAACTCTAAAATCATTTGTAAGGCTTGACGCTCCGGTTCCGTTGCCATGATGTGATTGTGATAGGCAACGGGGTCATGAATATCCCGATCCTCGGGAGCAATGTTGAAATCTCCGCAAATCCAGAGATGGGTAAACCGCTGTTGCAACTGTTTGAGATACTCCCGCAAAGCCCGCAACCAAGTGAGCTTAAAATTATACTTCTCACCTCCTGCAGTGCCGTTGGGAACATATAGGTTCACCACACAAACGTTGCCAACTACCCCGGCAATCACCCGTTTTTGCTCGTCAAAAATGGCCGCCGTCTCCGAACCTAGGAGGGGAGCAAAGCCCGTCTTGATATCTTTTAACGGAGTGCGGCTGAGAATCGCGACACCGTTGTAGCTTTTCTGCCCGGAAATATAGAGGTGATAACCCAAGTCTAAAAACGGGCGATTGGGGAAAGTCAGCATCCACCACCTTGGTTTCTTGTAGGCATAGCACATCGACTGCATTCTCCTGGAGCCAACCTTCCACCTGCTCCAGTCGGGTGCGAATTGAATTAACATTCCAGGTAGCAATCTGCATGGGATCAATGGGTCTTGGGAATCAACTGCAAATCAACCTTCAGAAGCCTGTCGCCTCCAACGGAGCCAGAGCCTACTAGACAGGGTAGATGGTTTCTTGACCCCGTTGCAACCGCCCCCTGTGATGAAGTGGATGGTCTACTTAGGAAACTCAACCAGGCGATCGCCGCCAGACCTTCACCGTACTATCTTTACTGCCACTGGCCAACAGTTGTCCATTGGGACTAAACGCGGCAAACCGGATGACCCCCCTCATGTCCCTCCAGAGTTTGTAAGAATTCGTAGGTGAGCGCTGACCACAGTTTAATGGTTTTATCGGCTCCACTGCTGGCCAGGAGTTGCCCATCAGCACTGAAGGCCACGGAGCACACCTCGCCTGTGTGACCCGAAAGGGTGTGCCGGAGCTGTAGGGCAATGGCCCCCGGTCGTGTCGGCATCGACCAAAGTTTCACGGTTTGATCGACACTGCCACTGGCCAACAGAGCCGTCTGATGGGATAAGCCCAGCGGATGAAAAGCAATGGATCGCGCGGCGTGGGTCGAACCTGAAAGGGTATGTAGAAGCTTTCCCGTTGCTAGTTGCCAGATCTTGATCGTTTTATCATCCCCAGTACTGGCAAGAAATTCCCAATAGGGGCTAAAAGCCACGGTGTTAACACTGCCCTGGTGTGCCAAGAAGGAGTAAATGATCGTCCGTGTTTGTAAATTCCAAATTTTAATTGTTTGGTCATAACTACCACTGACGAGGGTTTGACCCTGGGGACTCAGAGCTACCGTGGTGACGGCACCTGTATGGGCGGTCAGGGTATGGAGCAAGTTCCCTGAGGCAAGTTGCCAAAGCTTGATCGTTTGATCAGCACTACCACTTGCCAATAGCTTACCGTCGGCACTGATGCTGAGGGTGGTGACAGCACCCGTATGTCCAGATAGGGTATACAGCAGTTTTTGAGTCTCGAGATGCCAGAGTCGAATCTTCGTGTCGGCACTGCCCGTAGCTAAGAGCTGTCCCCCTGGGCTGAAGGCGACGGTATTCACCCAGGCCATCAGATCGGGATTCCCCGCCAAGGTCAGGATACATCTCCAGGGGGGGTACGGGATCAGTTGAGCAGGGCGCGAGGGTCAATGGCATCGCCCCTCCTGGATCACCAGACCGTTCTCCAAGGGGGGTAGCGATTGGATTCAGGGCATCCAGCGGTTGGATCTGAACCAGATCAGGGTTCGAGATCAGGGCGCTTGCCGAGGGGGAGGTTGTTCTCCTTATCTGGGTCACCGTTGTCTGTGCTGTCACCTCCTCCAGCACCTCTGCGACCGAACTATAGCGATAGACAGGCACCTTCGCCAGCATTTGATTCAGAATCTGAGCTAGCTCGCCACTCACGGGAGTTGGGGTATACCGCTGCCAGATCCAGGTTTCAGTTAAGTCGTCAAACAGGTTTTGGGGCGACATCTGGGTGAGCAAATGAATACAGGTCGCCCCCAGACTGTACAGGTCGCTGGCAAAGAGAGCCTTGCCCATCGCTTGCTCAGGAGCTGTATATTCTGGCGTACCGATTTGGGTGCCCGTGTGAAACGGTGAGGATGTGGTGATTACCTTGGCAGCTCCAAAATCAACCAGCACCATTTGTCCATCGGAGCGGCGGCGGATAATGTTGTCAGGCTTGATATCTCGATGGATCACTTGGTGCCGATGGATAAAAGCCAGCACTGGTAGCAGGTCGGTGAGCAACTGCCAGATCTGGGCTTCGCTGAACACCCCCCGCTCCCACAGTTCATCTTCTAGGTTTTGGCCGTCAATAAACTCCTGGACTAAATATTGGTACTGATCTTGCTCAAAATAAGCCAACAACCGGGGAATTTGGGGGTGGTGACCCAGTTCGTCGAGGCGGCGAGCTTCTTGTTGAAAGAGTTCTGCGGCTTTCTTGGCACTCTCAGGGTTGTCTTCATTGGGTAAGAAAAACTTGCTTGACCACACAGGGCTGGGAACCAAACTCCTGCTCTTCTACTGCGAGAAAAGTTCTGCCAAAGCCCCCTCGCGCTATCAAGCTTGTAGCCCGATAGCGATCTTGCAACAGCAGCTTGGCCCCACAATTTTGGCAGAAGTTTTTTCCGTCCAAGATTCTGTGGTTTTTTGGCAGTTGGGTTGGAGGCAGTAGTTCATAGGCGGCGGGGAATGTCAGGGGCTATCCCCAGTCACAGCAGGCATTAATTTAATTCTGCCCTTACCCTTTGGTTTTTGAATGGAGAGTAGGTGTCAATTCAACGTCTTGAACAAAAGTCTGGCCAGGGTTGACAATACCACGTAGACCGATCCTTCCTACTGGCGCCACGCTGACTCTGTGCCGATGCGTATCCTGTTTACCATTCCTCACTTCTTTAATCCCAGTCTCGGGGGGAGTCATAGTTCCCAACGAGCTGTTCCCCAGCAACGTCTCCAGGCGATCGCCGCCTGCATTCATGCCCTACACCAGCTGTTTAGTAAGTCCCAATGCCTGATTCAGGTGGGGCAGCGGCTGGCGGTAGCAGCCAATCGTCCCCAAGGTCACGACATCAAGGTTGTGATTTGCACCACTCAGAACCACCACCTGCTGGAGCAGCTACCGGTTTTATCCCACCTGTATGAACACCACCCGACCCAGGCAGAACCAATGTTGTTGGGTTTTGAAGCCCATACCGTCTTGAAAGCAGGTCTGGGGAGGTACGATTATTACTGTTTTCTAGAGGATGACCTGATTCTCCATGACCCCTGGTTTTTTAGTAAATTGAGTTGGTTTACGAGCCAGGTTGGTGCAATGAGCCTACTGCAGCCCAATCGCTATGAAGTCGCTGAGCGAGATCTGGTTAGCAAAGCTTATGTGGATGGAGATTTGAATCCTTGGGTCACCGAACCCTATCAAGACATCCAACAACAGTCCGAAATCAGCGGCATGGTTTTAGGGACACCCGTTACCTTTCGCAGAGCTTTAAATCCCCATTCGGGTTGTTTTTTCCTCAATGCGGAGCAAATGGAATCCTGGGTGCAGCAACCTTATTTTTTGGATCGGGAGACTCGTTTTGTTGGCCCCCTAGAGAGTGCGGCTACCCTGGGAATCATGCGGGCGTTCCGGATCTACAAGCCAACTGCTGACTGTGCCAGTTTCCTGGAAATTCAACATGCGGGACGACAGTTCCTCAGTTTAATTGGCAATCAAGTTCGGATGGCACTTTGAAATGACATGATTCCAGAAAAAACGCCCTCGGAAATTCCAAAAACTTGCAGGCTTGAGGCAAAATCAGCAGAGGTAGAGGGAGAAAGACGCTCCTGGATGATCCACGCTTCGAGAAGGACCACTTTGTCAGGGTAAGGTCAACGCTGAACCGATGAAGGATCGTGGGACTCCAGCGGCTCTAGCTAGGTCAAGAGTTGCAGCGACAACCTATGAGTGACTGTTCTACGAATGAGTGACTTTTCTACGAACTCCTGAGCGAGTATCAGAAGTCCAAACACTTGCAAGCCCCAGCAGGAGGCCAAAATCAGCCTACCGCTTTTTTTAAGTGACAATTAACGTAGTAAAGTGAAGCAATGCCAAAACCGCGTGAATTTTGGTAGCCGCCCTACCAGACAAAGGACAGTGTATGAGCGAGAAAGAAGTTTTTGAGAAAGTCCAGAAAATCGTATCTGAGCAACTTGGTGTGGATGTGGGTGAAGTCAAGCCCGAGGCTAGCTTTGCCAACGATCTCGGGGCTGATTCTCTGGATACCGTGGAACTGGTGATGGCTCTGGAAGAAGAGTTTGATATTGAAATCCCCGATGAAGCAGCCGAAGGGATTGCGACGGTGCAGTCGGCTGTGGATTTCATCTGCAAGAAAGTTGCTGTTTGATCCAGGGATAGGTCTGGGGGGTGCTCCATGGTTCAACAGCGGCAATCCCCAGGCTATTAGGTCTTAAATGTTTGCACTGAAGTCATGACCAATTCTGTTCCAAAAACGGTTCCGGGTGAGCAACATCAGCGCGTTGTCGTTACGGGCTTGGGTGCCCTGACCCCCATTGGCAATACTCTGGCAGAGTATTGGGAGGGGCTGCTCAGTGGACGTAATGGCATCAATGCGATTACCCTGTTTGATCCCTGCCGCCATGATTGCCGGATTGCTGGAGAAGTGAAGGGATTTGATCCCCTTGACTATCTGGAGCGTAAAGAGGCCAAGCGTATGGATCGCTTTGCTCAGTTTGCGGTCGTGGCCAGCAAGCAGGCGATCGCCGATGCCCAACTCAATATCGATGACCTGAATGCCGATCAGGTCGGGGTGATGATTGGCACTGGGATTGGCGGACTGAAGGTTCTGGAAGATCAGCAAGAAATCTACCTGACTCGAGGGCCAGACCGCTGTAGTCCCTTCATGATTCCGATGATGATTGCCAACATGGCAGCAGGCTTGACCGCTATCCACACGGGGGCAAAGGGGCCAAATTCTTGTTCGGTCACGGCCTGTGCGGCTGGTTCCAATGCCATTGGCGACGCGTTTCGCTTTATTCAGCGGGGATATGCCCAAGCCATGATCTGCGGTGGCACGGAGGCAGCGGTCACCCCTCTGTCAGTTGCTGGTTTTGCTGCGATGAAGGCAATGTCAACGCGCAATGATGATCCTGCCCATGCAAGTCGCCCCTTTGATCGCGATCGCGACGGCTTTGTTCTCGGAGAAGGATCTGGGATTCTGATCCTGGAATCCCTAGAGCATGCCCTGGCTCGAAATGCTCGTATCTATGCTGAAATCGTGGGCTATGGGTTGACCTGCGATGCTTACCACATCACCTCACCCGTACCAGGGGGGGCAGGAGCGGCTAAATCTATGGAACTGGCGCTGAAAGATGGGGGGCTGACTCCCGATCAGGTGAGCTATATCAATGCCCATGGGACGAGTACCCCCGCCAATGATGCCACGGAAACGGCGGCGGTGAAGAAAGCCCTGGGTGAAGCCGCCTATCGCGTGGCCATCAGTTCGACCAAGTCCATGACGGGGCACCTTCTCCGGGGGGTCTGGGGGCATTGAGGCAGTGGCGACGGTGATGGCGATCGCCCATGACCGCGTGCCACCGACCATCAATCTTGAGAACCCCGATCCTGAGTGTGACCTTGACTATGTGCCGCATCACAGTCGATCTCAGTCGGTGGAAGTAGCCCTATCCAACTCCTTTGGATTTGGCGGACATAACGTCACGTTAGCTTTTAGGAAATACCATCAGAAATAGCCCAGACTGTGTCCAATCAAGCCCCAAGTCGTCATTGAGTAGTAGAAATTATGGCTCTTGCAACCCAATCCCTCGAACAACTTTGCATCAACTCGATTCGCTTTCTGGCCATTGATGCCGTCGAAAAGGCAAAGTCTGGTCACCCTGGTCTGCCAATGGGTGCAGCACCAATGGCGTATGTGCTGTGGACCCAGTTTATGCGGTTCAATCCTAAAAATCCTGCCTGGTTCAACCGCGATCGCTTCGTGCTATCGGCGGGTCATGGTTCCATGTTGCAGTATGCCCTGTTGTACCTGAGCGGCTACGACAGTGTCACCCTTGACGATATCAAACTATTTCGGCAGTGGGAATCCAACACCCCCGGTCACCCTGAAAACTTCATGACCGCTGGAGTGGAAGTCACCACCGGCCCCCTGGGGCAAGGGATTTGCAACGGGGTAGGATTGGCCATGGCTGAGGCACACCTCGCCGCCAAGTTCAACAAGCCAGATTGCTCCCTGGTGGATCACTACACCTATGTGATCTTGGGAGATGGTTGCAATATGGAAGGCATTTCCGGAGAAGCCTGCTCTCTAGCTGGACATTTGGGTCTGGGCAAACTCATTGCCCTCTATGATGATAACCACATCTCCATTGATGGGGATACCGCCGTCTCCTTCACCGAGGATGTGGGCAAACGGTTTGAAGCCTATGGTTGGCACGTCCAAGCAGTTCCCGATGGAGACACCAACCTAACTGCGATCGCCGATGCCATTGCAGCCGCCAAGAGCGTCACCGATCGCCCCTCTTTGATCAAGGTCAGAACTACCATTGGCTATGGTTCTCCCAACAAGGCCAATACCGCAGGGGTACACGGAGCTGCCCTGGGGGCGGATGAGGTGAAACTCACCCGTGAAAACCTCGGCTGGAGCTATGACCCCTTTGTGGTCCCAGAGGAGGCGCTGAATCATTTCCGCCAAGCTGTCACCCAAGGTGCGGCAACGGAGGCAGCTTGGAATCAAGTCCTGGCGGCCTATCGTACTCAGTATCCCGAGGAAGCAGCGGCATTTGAACGCTACGTTAGTGGCAAGCGCCCGGAGGGTTGGGAAAAATCTCTGCCGACCTACTTGCCGGAAGATAAGGCCTTGGCCACCCGCCAGACCTCGGAAAAAACCCTCAATGCGATCGCCGGTGTACTGCCGGAATTGATCGGCGGCTCGGCGGATCTGACTCACTCCAATCTAACCCTACTCAAGGGTTATGGCGATTTTCAGAAAGGCTCCTATCAAAATCGCAACCTCCGTTTTGGGGTGCGCGAACATGGGATGGGTGCAATCTGTAATGGCATTGCCCTGCACAACTCTGGGTTGATTCCCTACTGTGCGACCTTCTTGGTCTTTGCCGATTACATGCGAGCAGCCATTCGGTTATCGGCCCTTTCTCAGGCAGGGGTTGATTTACGTCATGACCCATGACTCCATTGCCCTGGGTGAAGATGGCCCCACCCACCAGCCTGTTGAAACCATCGCTTCCCTGCGCGCTATTCCGAACCTCATGGTGTTCCGCCCTGCCGATGGTAATGAAACCTCGGGGGCTTACAAGGTGGCGATCGAGCGGCGGCAACAGCCCTCACTGATGGCGATGTCCCGTCAGGCTCTGCCCCAGTTGGATGGCTCCTCAATTGAAGGTGTGGCTCGGGGTGCCTATATTGTCTCCGATAGCCTTGACATCCCTGATGTGATCCTGATTGGCACGGGCAGCGAAGTTCACCTGTGTGTTCAAGCTGCTGAGAAACTGCGGACCGACGGCCACAAAGTCCGAGTCGTCTCTATGCCCTGCTGGGAACTGTTTGAGGAGCAAGATATCCACTACAAACAGGCGGTGCTGCCCAAGGAAACCAAGAAGCGCCTGGTTGTCGAAGCTGCGTCTAGTTTCGGCTGGTGCCGTTACATGGGTTCGGAGGGGGCAATGATTAGTGTCGAGCGCTTCGGGGTTTCTGCCCCCGGTGGTCTGGCCATGGAAAAATTTGGCTACACCGTCGATAACGTCGTTGCTCAAGCTAAAACACTCCTTGCTTAGTCGTCTGTCAACGTTTAGTGGATGGATAACGGTGTTGTGAGGGGGTTTATAATTCCCCTCACAAAAATCTTGAACGATCTCTAGATGTCACTTGCTGACTGTGATCGGCGAGAGAGGGACGTAAGAGCAAAATGCCGAATCATGGTTTATGAAGGTGATTTGGGTGAATAGCCGCCTGGGTGATTTATAACCGCATTCTTCGTGTTTGATGTTTCGTCACCCATTCCCCTTTTCTAAATCCCAGGTGGCTAAGAAGAGGGGATTTTTTGGCTCTAGCAATGATTAAACTTTGCCCCACTAATTTGATCTCACTGGGCAGCAGACTCTAAATCACCAAGATTTGAGCCATTCATAGACAGGTAGCCTTAACGGTCGTGTGATTAAACTCAGCAGGTAGGGCGACCTACTTGCTGGTCTTCGTTGTTCAATAAACTGTCGTCCGCAATCATGGCATTTGAACCGTTGTTTCCCATTGTGGATGTGACCATTCTTGACCGTGTGGGAAGAGGCACCACTAGGACAGACAGGCATAGGAGCACAACACCGTGAAACTCTACTTCTCGATCATTACATCTTGAGCACTACCGGAATTTGAAACTAAGGGTTGGCAGTGTAGTTGACTTCTGACAATCTGCGTACTTGGGCGTACCATTATGCTCACATGTCAGATCATAAATTTTGCAGTGACTCCGGAACCAATCTGGGTTGAAGTGGATCACAATCTAAGCTTAAGCAGGCTAATTTTGATCCACTTAACTTGCAGACGTGATGTGACATGGCACACGCAATGGTTTTAAATCAATCTCGCCTCGGCGAACTGCTCATCCACCGTAAACTCATTTCCACCACACAACTAGAGCAGGCTCTAGCACAACAGCACAGTTGTCAGAAGCCGCTGGGCGAGTTATTGGTGGAAATGAATTTTGTGTCATCAGAGCAACTGGAGCGGGTTCTAGCAGAACAGAACTTCCGCAAGTCCGGATTTTGGATTATTGACTAATTTCAGTGAAGTATCCTTAACGAGAGCTTTAGAGCCACGGTGGGAGAAGGTCTGAAGCGGTTTCTTCTGGGTTGAGGATGCTGCCCAACCGCCCCCGTTTCTGGCCTACTCTCACTCGCAGCCACCTCAAATGATTTGCTAGCATCCCAGGGATGACGATGACTAGCACTACAAACAACCCCTGGAAGCCATTTTACCAAGGCAAGCTGTTGAAGCCTTCTATCCCCTTACCCATGGGCAGTTCAGCTATTTACGGTTGATGCTGTCACGGCTGCTCTGCCCTGCCTTTGCCTAGTTGCCAAATCAACTCTTAAGCAAACTGCTGTAGCCAGAAGTTGACGTTGACTCCCAGTTTTTGCCCGAGCAGCAATAACTGCCGTAGAAAGTTGGCCTCTAGCTTTTGAGAGGTAGCGCAACGATCAGCAGCAACGGAGGGGAGGTCAAGGGTCGGAGTCGTCTGTTGCTGGAAATTGAGCAATCGTGGCAGAATCTGTCCAGGGAAGCAGTTAAAGTAAACCTCCTGGGCTCGTTCAAGGGACAGAGGTAAATTCAGGTTATAGCCACTTTCAATTAATCGCTCTAAATACTGCATCTCCAAGTTAGCGTGGGTGGCATCAAGATTGTGCAGTAAATGATAGAGCGATCGCACAATTAGACGCTCTAAGGTCTGTTGAGCCTCTCGATGATTGAGATGACAACGCAGATGGCTGGCCTCCGTCGCGATCGCTCCCAGTTCCTTGAGAGCGCTCATCCCCCCTAGAGACATCCCCGATCCTAAATCTCCCAGTTCCTGCTCGAGAACTTTCAGTGCTGTTAGAACCCTTTGTCCCAAAGCAATTTCAGCAGCAACCTGGAGTTCATGGGGTACCAACATCTGGTCTTGGTGGAAGGCCATCAAGACCCCATAGTTATCTCGATACACCTGGGTATAGAGGTGATTCAGACGGGTCAGGGTTTCTTGGGTCAGGAGTTGCCGGATGCGGTGCCGTTCTTCCCCAAACAAGTTTTGCAGGCTATAGGTGTGGGATTGGAAATCACTATTCCCTGCGAAGGTTTGATTCATTATGCCAATGGAGTAGGCTGCACTGGCTTGTTGCAAGGAGTTAAACAAAACATCCTTGATGCGATTGTAGTCCCGGCGACCCGTAAAGGATTGCACACAGCAGTGAAAGTCCCAGCCCCCGAGATGCAGCACTGCAAAGATCAGAGTAGCAGTCTCACGGGTGATGTCAGATACAATTTGCAACTGCCCAACGGCAAGGGTGAGGGCACCGAGTCGTTGCAACTGGTAGTCCAGTTGGTGGGTGGTGTAGCAATACACCCGATGTTCAGCCGGATAGGCCGTGAACAGAGAGCTAATCGCATAGTGTGCTGTTACCTGTTCCAGGCTAATCTGAGCTGGAATCACCAGTTGGCGATAGACCTCAGCACCCGTCTTAAAACAGTCCACATTGGACGGTGCTTGGCCGAGTCGCTTGAGGAACGATTTTTCCAGTTGCACCCCTGCGACATCTCCGGCAAGTTCCAGCGCCCGGGCTGCATAGCGCAAAATCTGCACCCCTTCTGGGCGGGATAGTTCCTCAAAGAACCATCCACAACTGGTATACATCAGTAAGGCATGTCGTTGCATCTCAAGGAGGCGCAGGGCATCGACCTGTTCCGACGGTGTCAGCTTGTGACTGCGGTGTTGGGCCAAGAACTGTTCGACGCTTTCAGGGCTGCGATCGCCCACGACTTGAACATAGGCATCTCGGGCGGCCCAAGGGTCTTTGAAGAGGAGCTTGCCCTGCTCCTCAAAAACCTTAATTAGCTGATCTCGCAGCCAATCTAGGGTATCCCGCAACGGTCGCCGCCATTGCTGATGCCAGTGTCCCCCCTCCCCACCACAGCCACAGTTATCTTGCCAGCGATCAACCCCATGGGCACAGCTCCAGGCTGTTACTGGCTTGAGTTCAACTTCCCAGGTCGGTTGGCTGAGGCTGAGGTAATGGGCAAAGTTGGTCACCGTCCAGTTACGGCGGGGAAACTCTTCCAAAAAGGCGTAGGCTAAGGTCTTCTCCGTCCCAGACTTGTGATGGCCAAAGGTTTCGCCGTCCGTTGCCACCGCAATCAATTGCGTCGGCCGATGATCTCCGCGCACGGCTTGGCCCAAACGTCCAGCCAAGTGTTGGGAGTGGCTCAAGACATCGTTGAAACCCATATCTCGAGAGATCGGGCCATCATAAAAGAAAATATCGATATAAGAGCCGGGTTCTGCGTCGGTCTTCCCCCTGAGAAAGCAGCGATAAGGGCGGGTGGGATCAATTTGATTCCCGCCGACCTCGTGCCATTGCGGATTGGGATCCTCTGCGGTGGGCAGGGGACGGCAGCGCAGTGCCTGGGAAGGAGCCAGGATGGTAAAGCGAATCCCCTCCTGAATCAGTGCCTCCAAGGTAGGGTAGTCAACGGCCGTTTCTGCGAGCCACATCCCTTCTGCGTCACGGCCAAAATGGGTGCGAAAATCTGCGAGACCCCAACGAATTTGGGTGGTTTTATCCCGCTGATTCGCTAGGGGCAGGATGATGTGATTATAGACTTGAGCGATCGCGTTGCCATGCCCTTGGAGCCGAGCTGCACTCTTATGATCCGCTTCTAGGATGCGCTGATAGGTTTGGGGATCATGGCGCTCCAGCCAACTCATCAACGTCGGCCCAATATTGAAGCTGAGGTATTCAAAATTATTCACAATCCCCAACACTTGCCCCTGATCATCAAGAACCCGGGCAAAGGCATTGGGGCGATAACACTCATAATAGATGCGCTCATTCCAGTCATGGAACGGCATGGCGCTAGGTTGACGCTCAATGGCATCTAGATAGGGATTTTCCCGAGGGGGTTGATAGAAGTGACCATGAATGGTGACATAGATACCGTTTGCTGTCTGCAACGGGTTGGAGGCATCTTCCGGGGCACTATTCGGAGGAGCGATCGCAGTTAAATAGGAGCGTCGATCCTCCTCCATTGGGAGTGCCGAGCTGCTGTCAGGTAGAAATCCCAGGGAAGAGACAGTTCCAGAAGTGGGCGACTCAGGGGCTAATGTCATAGATTGAGGTGAAATTTAAGAAATTTAATCTAGGTGGTAGTTGAGAAGGTCAGGTTGAGCAACCGTTGCCGATCTGTATCGGTGATCTAAAATGCATGGGGCTATATTTGCTGAAGAAGGATACTGTCTACCCGCCTCTGCGAATATTAGAAGTAACGTGACATCCCACCTATTCCAGGCTTCTCTCCCATAGATTGGGACTCTTGTTTAACGCGCTACTCCCACAACTAGTACTTTCAATGCTGGATCTGTGAGGGTTAGCGAAGGATTATTCTGAGATGCGAATTTTGATGCAACTCCTATTCAACGACAAGATTGCAGCTGCTTAAAAGCATCTCCACCTTTTAGTGCAAAACGTTACAGTTGCAACATTTATAGCAATATTTTGTTGCAAAAACACTCTAAATATTGCTAGAACCTGAGCAGTCATTTGGGAGAATGTTGGAAAAGATTATGACTTTAGCCGTGACATTGGGTACTGACTGCATCCACCATAGAGTTCCCCATCGGATCTCCAGCCAGATCGGTGGCGGGTTCCCCGTCTAGGGTTCTACCTACCCACTGAGACAATTGTGGGCGGATAAAGCCCATCGCTGGTTCAATTAAGGCTTTAGGCAGTATCTCTACGATGCAGGCGAGCAGCACTCTTCAAGCTGAAAAAGACCGACCTTAAATACCCAAGGAAAGCTATGTTGCCTGTCTTGGTTCCCGAAGACGCTATTCATCCCTTCAAATTCTATTTCAGAGATACGGTACAGCTGGGAATGCGCCATCATTATCAGTTATATCGGCTTACCCACACCTTTTCGACAAGTCAACGATTTTATGCCTACCAACTCGCTTGTCGGCTAGAGCGCCAGGGGGAAACTTCCGTGGTTGTGACGGCTTCAGAAGAACATTACCGCCTCTGGGTCTGCCTTTGGTCGTCGGCTACGTTGCCCGAAGCGCATCCGGATCGCTAGAGCTGGGTCAATTAGCGCTAAATTAACTAGTAAGGATGGGACGTGGGTTAGGGTTTCCGTCCGATTTAGCTAAATCCTAGGGACGACCATGCCAAGAACGCAGAGAAACGATAATTTTATTGACAAGTCCTTTACGGTCATGGCAGACTTGATTCTCAAGTTCCTGCCGGCTAGCCAAAAAGAAAAAGAAGCGTTTGCCTACTACCGGGATGGCATGTCAGCGCAGTCGGATGGGGAATATGCCGAAGCCCTAGAGAACTATGAGGAAGCGCTGAAACTAGAGGAAGATCCCTACGATCGCAGCTATATTCTCTATAACATTGGTCTGATCCACACCAGCAATGGAGATCACGAAAATGCTCTAGAGCATTACCATCAGGCCATTGAACTCAACCCCCGTCTCCCCCAAGCCCTGAATAACATTGCGGTCGTCTACCACTATCAGGGCGAGAAGCTGAAAGAGGCTGGGGATCGTGATGCAGCGGAGGTGTTATTTGATCAGGCCGCAGAATTCTGGAAGCGCGCAATTCGCATTGCCCCCAACAACTACATCGAAGCCCAGAACTGGCTGAAGACCTCCGGTCGTTCTCAAGTCGATTTGTATTTTTAGCTGCTTCAGCACGCTAGTGTGTTCGTGCCCCTATCCTGCATTCTTCATTAACTAAATTTTTCCATGCTTGATCTTGACCAAGTTCGTAAGGTTGCTCACCTGGCTCGTTTAACCTTAACCCCTGCCGAAGAAACACAATTTACAACCCAATTAAGTAGCATTCTTGAGTACTTTCAGCAGTTGAGTGAACTCGATACCAGCGATGTTCAGCCAACGGCACGAGTGATTGACCTCAGTAATGTTACCCGTCCCGATCGCCATCGTCTCTACGAAAACCGGGAAGGGATTTTAGCCAGTGCCCCTGATGCCGAAGGCGACTTCTTCCGGGTGCCTAAGATTATGTGATTTAGCATTAAGTTGCTGCGGAGTAGGTGCGATGCTTAAAGCACCCGCAGGACGCTGGGAATGGTATGGATGGAGTCGAAGTTGCGAATTTCTGCCAGGGCTTGCTGGAAGTTACCTTCGCGGACGTCGTGGGTCACGACTACAATTTCAGCGAGATTTCCCTGTAAGCCTGTCTGCACCACTGACTCTAAGCTGACATCATGGTTACCGAAGCAGGTTCCCAGTTTGCCAATCACACCAGGGTAGTCTTGGGTGAGGAACCGAGCATAAAAGCGGGTCACCAATTCGGCCATGGGGGCAATGGCACAGTAGTGCTGGTGGGAACAAGCCAGTAAGGGGTCTAGGAGGGGGGTGCCATCGGTGTGGGTGAGCCCACTGCGCCCGACTTGCAACAGGGCAGCAATATTCAGCACATCCGCCACCACCGCACTGGCGGTGGGACCAGCTCCGGCTCCCCGTCCATAGAACATCACCTGGCCGACGGGATCCCCTTCAATCAAGATGGCGTTATAGACATCATTGACATTGGCGAGGGGGTGGGGGTGAGGGATCAGGGTGGGGTGTACCCGGATCTGAAGCTGCTCCAGATCGATCCCCAGCGGCAGCGGCTCCCGGCGGGCGATCGCCAACAGCTTAATCACAAAGCCAAATTTCTCAGCATAGGTAATATCGGCGGCACTGACCTGACGAATCCCTTCGCAGTAAACATCTGACAGTTTGATTCGACCCCCGAACCCTAAGGAGGCGAGAATGGCAATCTTATCGGCGGCATCCAAGCCATCAACATCGGCGGAGGGATCTGCTTCTGCATAGCCCAACTGCTGGGCATCGGCGAGAATCTCGCTAAAATCTCCTCCCTCTCGCTGCATCCGCGTCAGGATGTAGTTGGTGGTGCCATTGACAATGCCGATAATGGCTTGAATCCGGTTGCCACAGAGAGATTGTTTCAGGGGCTCAATCACCGGGATGCCGCCACCCACCGCTGCTTCCAGCAACACATAGACCCCCGATTGGGCGGCAGCGGTAAAAATCTCTTCACCGTAGCGGGCAATCACGGCCTTGTTGGCGGTGACCACATGCTTGCCGTGGGCGATCGCTTGCAGGATCAGGGTACGGGCAGGCTCAAGGCCACCTAGAACTTCGACGACAATATCGACACTGGGATCTGTGACAATCGAGGCTAGATCTGTCGTCAGACACGTAGCTGGAAGCTCCACACTACGAGGCTTATCAAGGGTTCGTACCCCCACGCGATAAAGTTCTAATTCCTGTACCAGCGGATGACGCTGGGCGGGATCTGCCAAAATTTGTACCGTACCCGTACCGACGGTACCTAACCCCAGTAAACCAATTTTGAACGCCACGAGTGATTGATCCAGCGAGAGTATCACCCAACATTGTAGGAGGCCAAGCCAGCCTGTCGACAACGGGGATCGATGGGGGTGATTCCCAATAGAACCCGGAGGGGATCGCCCCAGTAAAGGTGACGCTGGAACCCAGGCCGACGCATCCGTTCACCCCCAGGCTAGCTAGACAACGAGGTTGTCGCCTTTTTTGATAATTTCTTTTAAGAACCAGCGGTGTTTCTGATGCACCTGCACCAGTCGGGTGTAGAGATCTGCGGTACCAATATCTCCGGCATTGGTTGCCAGTTCTGCGTCCTCATGCATTTCCCCAATGATTAACTCGTGGGTGGCGATGGCCTCTGCAATCATGTCGCGGACGGAAAGCTGACCGATGGAGGGTTGAACCGTTGCTGTGGGCAAGTACTGGGCGGGATCGGCAACGGGGGTGCCATCAATCATTAAGCTGCGTTCTGCCAGTTCATCAAGCATGGCAAAAATCTCACCCCCCTTGATCCTCAAACAGGAGATGCAGATCCCGGAACAAAGGGCCAAAGGTGAGCCAATGATATTTTTTGTAATTGAGAAATGCCACCAATGCATTTGCCTGTTGGCGGTTGAGGGCGGTGATCAGAGCAGTGGCTTTGGTTTGGAGTGTGGCGGTCATGGCTTTATCCCTGTAAGTGTTGCAAGTGGATTTTTAAATTGTCCCACAATCAAAAACTGCGACAATTAGATGAGGTGCTCTTGCTATCTAAATAAATCATACTCGTTATGAGTATGATTTGCGACTTGCATCGGATCATCTCTGCCGCCAGAGGACGAGTCTGTGGGAATTGGCTCTGCCCCTCCGCCCCACGGGGATCGGGTTCCATCATTTTTGCGATAGTAAAGCTGAAGCGATTCAAGCAAACCGATGATGTTGGCAGATCTCCCCTCGATCAAGTTTCTCCAGCAACCAACGACCTCAGGCTGGGTGGAGCAGGCGATCGCCCATTTAGATACCCTGTTGCTCGATCACTCCCATTGTGAACGCAAAGCCGCAGGGGTGGCAGTAAACCTGATGTTTCGCTATCCTGCCCATACAAAGTTAGTGCGGATGCTGACGGCGATCGCCCAGGAAGAACTGCAACATTTTGAGCAGGTGAACCAATGGCTGGAACGGCGGGGGATTGCCCTCGGACTGCTACCAGCCCCTCCCTACGGCACTCTGTTAAATGCCCAGATCCGGAAGCAAGAACCTCAGCGGTTGCTGGATACGCTCCTGGTCTGTGGTCTGATTGAGGCTCGGAGCCATGAGCGCTTGGGCTTACTCGCTCGTCATTGTCCAGAACCCGACCTGGCGGCCTTTTACCAGGAGCTGATGGCTTCGGAAGCTCGCCACTATGGGGTTTACTGGCTATTGGCAACGACCTACTTTGATCGAGACTCTGTGAGTCAACGGCTAGAAGCCCTAGCCGTGGTCGAAAGCCAGATTCTTTCCACCCTGCATCCAGAACCGAGGATCCACAGTTAGGGAAGATCTGTCCCAGAAGTCGCATTTAAACCCAATTGCAGTAATTCCTCCCGTACCGAGAGCGGGTGATACCCCAGGTCAAAGGCTCGCTGACTGTTCAAGGACACATCGGGGGGGCGGGGGGCGGGCATGGGGATATCTTGCTGGCGACAGGCTTGAAGTTGGGTCAGGGGTCGTTGCAACACCTCAAGGAGTAGACAGCCAAATTCATAGCGCGAGAGCCGCTCTCGACCGCCGAGATGAATGACTCCTTGTAATTGATTGAGGGCAATCAAGAGACCGTGGGCAGCAGTCAGCCCACTGACGGGCGTCCGAAACTCATCTGTAAATAAGGAGATGGGGTGACCTGCTTCCAGGTTTGCCAACAATGGTTGCAGAAAGCTGGGAGCCGATGGAGCAACCCCGTACATTATCGGCATGCGACCAATGGCAACGCCGGGATGGCGCGATCGCATCCCCAATTCAGCCGCCACTTTTTGTTCCCCATAGAAACTAATGGGGCAAACGGCATCTGTTTCTGCGTAGGGAGGATGCAAGCCATCAAACACTAGATCGGTGGAGGTAAAGACACAGGGAATTGCCAGATCTGCACACAAACCCGCCAGGTTCCAGGCCGCGATGACATTGATGGCAGCGGCGGCTTTCGGATGGCGTTGACACCAGTTGGGATGCGATTGCGCCGCTGTATGAATCACGGCATCGGGTCGCAGGCGATGAAACAGTTCCCGCATCGCTGCATAATCTCGCAGGTCTAAGGACAGCAGGGTCATCCTGGGCCTCTGCATCGGATGGGTATGGTAGGTGCCGTAAACTTGCCACTGAGCCTGGGCTAATCGGCAGAGATGCCAGCCTAAGAAGCCACTGGCTCCCGTGATCAGCAGTTTTTTTTAGGGTTGAGTGGTACTCCACGTTTAAGCCTGCTATTCCCTGACTCCATAGACAAATCCTAAATGACTCTTCGATGGATTAGTCATACCCCAGTTGGCCAATCACGCGCCGCAAACGACTGGAGAGAAACAGGGCGATCGCTCGATAAAAGCGATGGGCAAAACTATGATCAAGCTCGAATTGAGCAGCCAGCTGCTGCTGGGAAATGGCGAGTACTAAGGAATCTTCCAGAGCCGCCACCGTGGCTGAGGGCAGACTGGCATCGACAAAGGACATTTCCCCGAGAATTTCACCCACCCCAATTGTGGCAATTTCCTTCTTCTCTGGAGCCGTGATAAAGACTGTCAGGTGACCCGAGAGGATGATGTAAAACCAATCCAGGGGTTGCCCCCCCTGAATTAAAACAGTTCCAGCGGGGATTTCTTCCACCTTACCCACCCGCCGCATCCAGCCAATATCGGCTTCGCTCAAAACACTCAGAATAAATTGACCTTTCTCCATCACCACTTTATCCCCTGATGCGGAGGATGCCGAATGGGTCAGTTCGATATTATGCTGAGTATGCCCAGTTTGTCCCGGTGATCATCCTGAGCAGTTTTTAACGGGTGCAACACCGTTCCTGTCTCTCCAGAGTCAGCAAGGGTGCTCGATTTCTGGGTACTCAAACAGCACCATCCCTTCCAACTGCCATGGAAGTAGATCCAGTTCCTCAACCGACGACGGCGGAAGCGATGGTGCTCCGATCAGAATCTTGGCAATCTGCCCCATGACTGCCTCTACCCAGCCTTCACCCCCGTTCCTATCCTGGTTTCGGCTGGGAATCGTGGGAATTTTTTTGTTCTCCCTGATCCTCCATTTCTGGGGTCTGGAGCGGTTTAATGCCCTTGTCTTTGATGAGATCTACTACGCCAAGTATGCCCATGATTATTTGACCCATACCCCCTTCTTTGATGCCCACCCGCCTCTGGGGAAGTACCTGATTGCCTTGGGTATGTGGCTCAGTGAGAGGCTTGATCTCTTTCCCGAAACGGCGATGAATGGGCTCACCGGGAGTATGCGCCCTCCCTGGAGCTATCGCTGGCTCAATGCCCTCGTTGGCAGTTTTCTGCCCCTGATCGTGGCTGGGATTGCCTATGAACTAAGCCAACGGCGGCGATTTGCCCTTCTGGCTGGGTTATTTACTGCCGTTGACGGGCTGCTATTGGTTGAGTCGCGCTACGGGCTGATTAATATTTACCTGGTTGGGTTTGGCCTCCTAGGGCACTGGTTTTTTCTAAGATCTCTGAGACGGTCGAGACAATGGCTGTGGCTGGGTTTGGCTGGTCTTTCTCTGGGGGCTGCCATTGCGGTGAAGTGGAATGGCTTGGGGCTGTTGTTGGGGCTTTATCTGATCTGGGGGATTGCCCGACTGCTGCATCGACGGCGATCGCCCCTACCCCCAGACCTGATGATGCCGCTTCGGCAAATCGCTCGAATTTCAGGACAGTCCCTGTTGCTGTATTTGGGTCTACTGCCAATCGCAGTCTATGGTCTGGTCTGGATTCCCCATCTCCAGATCAATGGCGTTAGCTTCTGGACGGTTCATCAACAAATCTTTAACTATCATGCCCACATGGGGAATGGGCCTGCGATTCATCCCTACTGTTCTGCCTGGTATACCTGGCCCTGGATGATCCGGCCCATGAGTTATTTCTATGAAACCACCCATGCCCTTACCGACCCGCTGCCACCCCTCCATCCACCCCTGCCCGCAGGAACCGGACAGGTGGTCTATGATGTCCAGGCCATGGGTAACCCGTTCCTCTGGTGGTTGAGTGCGATCGCCCTTTTGATGGGGCTGATGATTGCCATCGAAGCAGTATTAGGGGGGCTGGGGTTATCGGGTTGGGTGTTGCCCCCCGCCTCTTCCCAACCAGGGGTGACCCTTTATTTAGTTGTCAACTATGCCGCTAATTTTCTCCCTTGGTCAGGGGTGAGTCGTTGTACTTTTATTTACCTCTACTTACTCGCCGTTGTGTTTGGCTTCCTGGCGATCGCGAACCTCGTGGATCAGTGGCTAGATAGTCCTGAGCCATGGCTACGGAGGTTGAGTTGGGGCGTGGCGGGGGTGATTCTGTTAGCCTTTGGATTTTGGTTGCCGATCTACTTGGGGTTACCCCTGTCTCCCGACGAATTTCGCCTGCGGATGTGGTTTCCCTCTTGGATTTAGTACGTTGAGAGTCTGGCTTCGGCACAACATGAACTGGCGAAGTTTTAAGGACTTTACTCTTTCGCCGAACACTGCCACCTGGGGAAGATCGATGAAAAAAATGGGAGGGAGTTGGCGGGGCTACTGATTTTCAAACCACTGGCGCACGAGGCGGCGTAGTTCCCCATTGGCTTTCATCTCACGCAGCACTTGGTTAAACGCCTTCACATACTTCGACCCTTTGGGAAAGGCGATCGCCACACCGGTCGGAGCTTGTTCAGTAATCACCTGAAATTCCAGGGTGGGATTATTCTCCAGATAGGCTTGCACCACGGTATCTTCAATGATGGCAGCATCCACCTGTCCCTCCCGCACCGCATCAATAATCTCAGTGGTGCGCTTAAATGACTGAATCTTTAAGCGCGGCAGGGTCGGGGCAAGTTGTAACAATTGCCGCTCCTGAATGGTGCCACTGAGTACCCCGACGGTTTTACCTTGAAGATCCGAGAGTCGCTTCAGGTTATGACCTTTGGGGGCTACGATCGTATTGCTTGACTCAAAGTAAATCTCTGAGAAGTCAATGACTTGCCGCCGCTCTGAGGTGGGGGTGATGGCTGACATCGCAAAGTCCAGATGTCTGGCTCGCAGTGCTGGGATTAGATCCTCAAACTTCATCCCCTGTAACTGGAGGTCAAATCCCAACTTGTGGGCAATATATTTGGCGACCTCAATATCAAACCCGACAATTTCGTTTGCCCCTAGTTCTGGGTCGCGATACTCGAAGGGGATATAGTCGGTTTCCGTCCCCATCACTAGGGTCGGCTGGGTCGTTGGTGCAGCAGGAACGACTGATTGGGCAGGACTCTGACTCGCCAGTAAGGTCAAGGACAGGGTTGTAACCAAAGTTGTGGTCAAGGTTCGAGCAAATACCTGGGTGAGGGGGGACTTCAGTAATTGCACCTGGATCATGCCGCGGGGTTCCTCCGAGAAATCATACCGACTGATTTCTCAAACTGTATCAGGGAGATTGAGTCTTGGGACAATGCCCCATTAAATAATCTGGTGAATAGAGGAAAAGTCCGCCTTGCCAAAATTAGTGGCTAGGGCAATGTTCATGTTCTCTAAGGCTTTCACAAGCCATTGAACTCCCACCTTGGTGTAAGACTCATAGTGGCCAAACAGGATGGCGAAGCGCTTTTCTAAGTAAGGCTTGACCTTGCGGCAGAGCAGGACAACCCGCAGCAGCAGACCCGTGGTTAAGGTGGCTCCGATATTGCTGATCAAGTCAACAAAAACAAAGTGATGGGGATTTTGGGGACTTTCCACCACCAAAAAATTCAACAGATTGGTGCAGGTTCTCACCATTAAAAACTCATTGAGTTTGTGAGCATCATATTGAGGGTTACTGTCCTTAAGAAAGCTATAGAGCCGCTGATTGAATTGCCGCTTGCCATAGGTCGTATCGACTCCTGCGGTTATATATTGATAAAGATCATCTTTGAACCCTCGATAGGAACCTCCCTGGTGCGCATGCACCTGAAACCGTTGGGCTAGATCCCGACAGGTATTAGCCCCATCGACTTTGCCGACAAAGTGCTTCAGGGCAAACCCTAATTCGCGATCGCTGAGCAGCGTGGGATTGGGAACGGGCTGAATAATCCGGTTGGCGGTGGCGGGGGATCCCAAGCGGGCAATCTGGGTGTGCCGGACTTGGCAGGTGAGGAATTGGGAGAGATCCTGCTCAAATTTTGCTTGGGCTTGGGTTTGCAATTGCCGGACAATTTGCTGATTTTCGGCACTACTACCTTCACCGAGCAAACAATGCTCATAGAGGTAGGGATAGCGACGAATATAGTTGCCCAAGGCACCATTATCAGTGGGAGAGATATCGGCTTCCCCTGTCACTTGGGCCAAGCGATGCAAGGTTAAATATTGCTCACTCTCGGTAAACTGTTGTACCAGATCTCGCAGCCGTCGCACGGTTCGGGCACGGGCATACTCGGTGACGGGGCGCGAGGGTTTACTTTTAAACAGGGCGATTAACGCGGGAATGGCTTTTTGGGAACTCGGCCCCAGGCGAGCTTGCCAGCGGTTGATCAAAATGTGGCAGCAGCGATTTAAGATATAGCCAAAGTTCTGATCTGCGGTTTTCGCCGCAGTCAATTTATCTAGTGCCACAGAGATTTGAGCATCGGGATAGCCGACCCCTTCAACAAAGAGCACCCGAAAACGCTGTAATAGCTGCTCAGGCCCCTCAACCTGAACCAAACTTAAGAAGTGGTCGTAGAGTTGCTGCTCTTCATTGCTACTTTGGCGTTGGTAACGATTCAATTGAGTCGTCACGGCGGTTGAGGCTCCTACCCAGATGAACAGTAATGAAATCTTGGGATCACTGACCGAGCCAGGAACTAGTCTGCAATTTGTATCGTTTTATTACCAGATTCGTCCGCATTTCTCAGGGTTCATACTTCTAATCAGGTTACAATTTAAACCTCAAATGTGTATCCACCCAGTACCCATTCTTGACTAGAACTTCAATCACCCTTTACGGAACCTTCACAATCCTATCTGGCGATCCTGCGGAACACTGTGATCCGCCTCACAGGTAGAAATTTCTGTTGTGTTTTTGGGAAACCTTCTTCAGTCTCGTGGCGATGTTTCGTTCTCTGCTCCTCTCTCAACTGGCACAAATCCTCGCTGTCAGTCCCCACCTTCCCGTTGACCCGACCACTGGGATTCAGGGGATCACGACGGATACCCGTACCCTCCAGCCAGGGGATCTGTTTGTAGCCCTGCGGGGGGTAACAGTTTGACGGCCATTGCTTCATCGAGACGGCAATCCAGCCGGGGGGCGATCGCGGCGGTGGTGGAGGTGGGGTTTACCCATCCCCAGCTACCGCTGTTTCAGGTGCCCGATACCCTGGCAGCCTATCAGGCGATCGCCCGCTGGTGGCGCGACCAGTTTTCCCAGCCGCTGATTGCTGTTACAGGGTCTGTGGGGAAAACCACCACCAAGGAGCTGATCGCTGCTGTGCTCTCAACCATGGGGTTGGTGCATAAAAGTCAGGCCAACTACAACAATGAAATTGGCGTTCCTAAAACCCTCCTGGAACTGACACCGGCTCATCAGTATGCCGTGGTGGAAATGGGAATGCGGGCCGCCGGAGAGATTGCCCTGCTTACCCAGATCGCCCGCCCCGATATCGCGGTGATTACCAATGTGGGGACAGCCCATATTGGCCGACTCGGTTCTGAGCAGGCGATCGCCCAGGCCAAGTGTGAACTTCTCACCACTATGCCACCCTCGGGCATTGCCATCCTCAATCAGGACAATCCCCTGCTCCTGGAGACCGCTGCCCAGGTCTGGTCGGGGAAAACCATTACCTACGGTTTGACGGGGGGAACCATTCAGGGCACGCTACAGGATGCTCAAACCCTTTCCGTTGGCGGGATGCAATTGCCCTTGCCCCTTCCTGGTCAACACAATGCCCTGAACTACCTGGCAGCCTTGGCCGTCGCTCAGGTGCTGGGGGGTGAGTTGGGAACCCTTGGCCCAGGGATTGACCGTGACCCTACCGGGGGGACGCGCCCGACAGTATCATCTGCCCCAGGATATGGTGCTTCTGGATGAGACCTACAATGCGGGGCTGGAGTCAATGATTGCCGCCCTACAATTCTTGGCAGCCACCCCAGGTCAGCGGCGGATTGCGGTTCTGGGCACCATGAAAGAGTTGGGAGACCGCTCGGCGGAATTCCATCAGCAAGTGGGAGCGATGGTTCAACAACTCCAGTTAGATCACCTGTGCATTCTGGCCGCAGAGCCAGAGGCCAGTGCCCTAGCTACTGGAGCAGGTGCTGTCCCCTGCGAGCGCTATGACAGCCACACCAATCTGGTTGCCCATCTGCGAATCTTTTTAGCACCGGGCGATCGCGTTTTGTTCAAAGCTTCGCGGGCGGTGGGGCTGGATCAGGTCGTAGCAGCCCTGCGGGTTGATTTTGCCACCCCCGATTAACGCTGGGCGATCGCCGATCAATGCCAACTGATCCCTGATCCCTGCCAACGGAGAAAATGTTGAAGGGGCAGCGTCAGGGGTACACTCGGTTGCAATCCTGTTTAAACTGCCTCCTCGTTGCTGCCATGTCTCGCTCCCGTGCTCTGCAAGCCTATATTCTGCTACGTCTGCTGTTGGCTCCCCTAATGCTGTGGACGATTACCACGGTGGTGTTTTTACTCCTGCGGGCGACGCCGGGCGATCCGGTGGATGCGATTCTAGGCCCCCGGGCTCCCGCCGCCGCCAAGGCAGCCCTGGCGAGAACAATTGGGGTTGGGTGCCCCCCTGTGGCAGCAGTACTGCAAGTATTTTGGGGATTTGTTGCACTTGGATCTGGGCACCTCCCTAACCAGTCGGGGGCAATCAGTCTGGGTCATTATTCAGCAGTTTTTCCCCGCAACCCTAGAACTGGCGGTCTGTAGCATGGTCATTGCCCTGGTGGTGGGCATTGGCATTGGGATTCTCTCAGCGTCTCGGCCCAATACTTATCTGGATGTGGGGGGGCGGCTCTTTGGGATTGTTACCTATGCCGTTCCACTGTTCTGGCTGGGAATGTTGATGCAACTCGTCTTCGCGGTGCAATTGGGCTGGTTTCCTCTGGGGACTCGCTTTCCCCTCAACTTGACACCTCCTGAGGGGCCCAGTGGACTCTACCTCCTGGATAGCCTGTTTCATGGCCATCTAGATCAGTTGCTGGCCACCCTGCACTATCTGGCTCTCCCCAGCCTCACCCTGGGAATTCTCATTAGTGGCATTTTTGAACGCATTGTCCGGGTGAATCTCCGGGAAACCTTGCAGGCCGACTATGTGGAGTCCGCAAGAGCCAGAGGAATTCCAGAATCCCGAATTTTGTTAGCCCATGCCCTTAAAAATGCCTTGATCCCAGTGATTACCGTGTTGGGGTTGACCTTTGCCGCTCTGTTGGGGGGAGCCATTCTCACGGAGGTGACCTTCTCCTGGCCGGGACTGGCGAATCGACTGTATGAAGCCATTTCCCTGCGGGATTATCCGACGGTGCAGGGGATCGTGGTTTTCTTTGCCGCCCTCGTGGCGATCGCTAGCATTGGGATCGATTTGGTGAATGCCTACATCGACCCACGGATTCGTTACTAAGACGCAGAGGGCACCAAGCTTAGGGCGTATGATAGGGGTGTTTGCCTATCCTCCGATCCCCTATGCCATTTGCCAGAGCCAGCGGTGTGTTGCTCCATCCTACTTCTCTTCCCAGCCGCTTTGGAATTGGGGATTTAGGGGCCGCTGCCTATGCTTTTATTGACTTTTTACATCAGAGTCAACAGCAACTCTGGCAGGTTTTACCCCTCGGCCCCACTGGGTATGGCAACTCTCCCTACATGTGCTACTCCGCTATGGCTGGGAACCCCCTCTTAATTAGCCCAGAACTACTGGCCGCCTCCGGTTTACTGACTGCAGCCGACTGGCAAGATCTGCCCAGCTTTTCCTCGACAAGTGTTGATTTCGCCAGCGTTGGCCCCAGCAAATTTGCCCTCCTCCGCAAAGCCTGCGATGCCTTTAGACATCAGGCATCCATTGATGACCAGCATGCATTTCGGCAGTTCTGCCAGACCAAGCGGGATTGGCTGGAGGACTATGCCCTGTTTATGGCTCTGAAAACAGCCCACAATGGTGCCAGTTGGCAGACTTGGGAACTGGAAATTGTCCAGCGACAACCCACTGCCCTGGAACAGTGGCGGCGGCAGTTAGGGCCAGAAATTTTCCTGCACCAATATCTGCAATTTGAGTTCTTTCGCCAATGGTCCGCGTTGAAAGCCTACGCCAATCAACAGGGGATTCAAATTATTGGGGACATTCCCATTTACGTCGCCCACGACAGCGCGGATGTCTGGGCTCACCCTCAAAACTTCTGCTTGGATGAGCAGGGGGAACCTGCCTGGATGGCCGGGGTGCCACCGGACTATTTCAGTGACACCGGGCAGCTCTGGGGGAATCCGGTCTATAACTGGGAATACCTGCAACAATCTCACTTTCAGTGGTGGATTCAGCGCTTCCGTAGCATGCTTGAATACGTGGATATCATTCGTATAGATCACTTCCGAGGGTTTGAAGCATTTTGGGCGATCCCCCAGGGAGAAGAGACCGCAATCCAGGGAGAGTGGGTGGAGGCTCCCGGCACGGAATTATTCGAGGTACTCAAGCAGGAGTTAGGGACGCTGCCCATTTTAGCGGAGGATCTGGGGATCATTACCCCTGAAGTCGAGGCTCTCCGCGATCGCTTTGAGTTTCCAGGGATGAAAATTTTGCAGTTTGCCTTTGGTTCTGGGCCTGGGAATCCCTATCTGCCCTTTAATTACCAGCGTAACTGTGTTGTCTATACCGGAACTCACGACAATGACACGACCGTTGGCTGGTTTTCCCAACTCTCTCCCTATGAACAAACTTCCCTCCAGCGTTATTTGGGATCAATCAGTTCCGATGGTGTGCAGTGGGATTTAATTCGGTTAGCCTTGAGTTCCATCGCCAATCAGGCGATTATCCCACTCCAAGATCTATTAGGACTGGGAACAGAAGCCCGGATGAATTTCCCCGGCAAAGCTGAGGGCAATTGGGGTTGGCGCTATCAACCGGATGCTTTAACCCAGGCTTTAAGGGAGCAACTCCAAGATCTAACAGAACGCTTTGGCCGTGCCCCGCAGCCTAATTCACAATCCGAGTAAGCGAACCTCGGGGGGCCAGAGCTAGTGAAACAGCAGTAACCAAATTGGAATGGTGCCCAAGAGTGCCATGGTTGTCAGGGCAATACTCCCAGCCACCAGTTGCCGATCCAGGTTATATTCTTCAGCCAGAACTAAGCCAACAAAGGCCGTTGGCATCCCTGCCATCAGCACCACGGCCAACCGGGGATCGCCGGAAAGACCCACGCCAGTGGTGCCCAAACCAATCAGGATCGGCACAATCAAGACTCTAACCGTGGCAGGTAAAAGAGCAGGTTGAAAGCTGCTCCAACCTCGGAGTTGGCTGAGACGCATCCCAATTAACAAGAAGGCACTGGGAATGATCAGCCACAGGGAGAGTTGGAGTCCGGAATCAATCAGGGTTGGGAGTTCCCATGTGCGGGTGAAGATGCCGCAGCCAAAGGCCCAGAGAGATGGCGCCAAAAGGACATCCCGCAATTGTAACCACCAGTGATTATCCTGTTCGGGGCGACTAAAGCGGCTGGCTAGCATGACTCCAATGCCATATCCCCCAACTAAGCTATGGGTAATGCTGTAGGAAACGGACCATCCTAAATGGTGAGTGCCAATTAAGGCAGGAGAAAGTCCCAATCCTACGTAGCCAGTATTGCCCAGGGTTGCAGCTAATAGAAAACTGCCCTGGGCAGATCGCTCCCCTAGCCAAGCAAACCGTGATGCGAGGGGATGGGCAGGATAGTGAGCTAGTTGCTGGAAACCGAACAAACACAAAGCTGCCAGCCCTAAGCCAATTCCCAAGGCTGCAAAGGTCACCAGGGGAGCCATTCCCACCCCCTGGGCAAAGTCAGTACGCCGAGCTAAGGCCAAAATTTGCAACGGGCCACCGACCCAGTAAAGACCCCGTCCGAGGAATCTGGGGAAATCCTGGGGGATAAATCGAAAGAGTATTAAACCAAGTCCCATCCACAGGATCAGTGGCGTATAGGCATGCAAAAGGGCATCGGTCATTGCACTGCCATATCTTGAATCCGCCACTGAGTGCCGTTACGAACCAGTTGATAGCGCACCAAGAGCTGGGCATCATAGGAAGCATTGGAGTTTAACTGTCCCCCTTCGTAAAGTTCAGCTGCTTCCCCCACTTGTACTTGCACTTGAGCCTGATTGGGGCTGACCTCCAGTAACTTCAGGGAAGTTGGCTCTAATTTATGTTGATATTTCCAGTACCAGCCCTGTTGCTGGGCTTCCGTTGCCCGTTGCTGCCAAGCAGAGAGAGCTGGTTCCGCCAAGATCTGCGGTAGTTGATCAATCTTGTGATCGGGGCCGAGGGCGATCGCCTTGGTGGCCAACCAGGTTTGGATGGTTTTTTCAGCCACAGTCTGGGTCAGGGTCGCCTCTGCATGGGTCGGAGGTAGGGGCAGCAAAGCTGCTTTGGGTTCTGGAATTGGGATTGGCGGTTGATCGAGGGTGATACTCAGTTGTTCACCGACCAGCTCTAGGGATGGGGTGCTCCAGAATAGCCCAGTCAACCACCGATAGGTCTGCACCGTCAGCAGGGCGATCGCCCCGGTTCCTAAGGCAATCACCAACACAGCTCGCAGCCGCCGTTTCTTCCGCAACGATCGGGGATGGGTTGTCCGTCCCAGAGATCGCCCCATCGTTGTTGTACCCATTTTCTGCCGAGGCAGCACTGTCGGCGTTGCCATACTTTCTCCCCCACCGTTGGAGCCATTTGTGTATGCATCCTGCAACCATTCACCACCATAGGTTTCTGGTGAGGCTGTACCTGGATAGACCAACGACGAAACCGCAGTCTGCCTCTCCCAGTCTACTCCTCCCGCTGACAACTCAGACATGGGGATGACGGTTGGTGCCATCGTAGCATCCACAGCGCGAGCCGTCGCAGTTGAGGTCGCAGAGACTCCCTGCCCATGGGTGAGGGGGGGTCGGCTGCCGAGGCTGAGAAGTCGATGATTTCAGGGTCGCAGTAGCCAGCCCCGATCCGGGGCGCGGGGCGTGAACGGTAGCTACGGGGGGGGTGTCCCTCGACGGTGTTGGGCAGTTCTTCCAGGTAGATCTGTACCTGGGGATCGGCAAAGTAGGTCTTCAGCGAAAACCCCTTGCTCCGCCAAATCTCGAAAATGGGGAAACACCTCCCGCTGGAGCCACTGCTCACTATACAGACACAAACCCGGCAGCAGATCCGGTGCCCCCTGGGAACTCATGCGGATAAAATTCAGGGTTTCCTCTTCCTGACTGTGCTCCAACAGATAACTTGCCTCTTCGGTCTGCCCTAAGAGCAGGGCACAAACTCCCTGTTCCAAATAGACATCCTGGCGACCCTGTAGCCGCCCCAGCAATAATTTGGCTCGTCGGATCAGCAACGGCTGCTTCTGGGCAAATCCCTGGGCTAAGAGGGCATAGATGGCTAGATAAGTAGCCACCGCAGAGGGACGCTGGGCTTCCTCTTCAAATAAGGCCAGTTGCTCACTTACCGTGAGATAGTCCCGCAATTGCTGAATAAATCGCAAAAAGTCATCAATGCTGAGTCCAGAGTAATCATGCCCGATGCCATCAATGCCCTGACGTTCATTCAGCATCAGCCGCAATAGTTGCAGCCCTTTGCGGCGCTCGGCGGTATGGTGGGTCGGCAAGGCCAAGAGTTCTAAGATTCGATAGGGTCGCAGCTTATACAAATCCGCTTGAATCTCGTCTCGCACCGCTGGAAACAAATCCTCTCGGAGCAGGAATTCCTGACCAACTTCCAGGGAACCAGCTGCCGCTTCATATTGGCGCTGCTGCCACTGCTCCCGTCCCAGCTCTAGGCAGGCTAGAGCCACCGTCAACAGGATATCGGTGATCACCACCTGAGGTTTGTTGACCTGTAACGGTTGAGGATGGGGTTTTTCTAAGTAGGGACGACCTAGGTCGAGCACCAGTTCGTACTCACCCAACTCCAGCAGAATCAGCAGCGCCCCGACCAATTGTTCATCATGGATTTCGATTCGAGGAATTTGCGGATCGGGTTCGGTATCCGCTTGAGTAATCTGATCAGCGTCGGGGGTCTCAGTGGCTAGCTCATAGGTGCGGAGGAGAAACCCGGCATCATAGGACTGGCGCTGCCCGAGGTCAGACAATACGGCATGGGCTTCATCCAGTAGTTGTCTGCGAGCCAAGATCGCCCGTTCCGAGTACTCACGTCTCGGAAGCTGCAGCCTCCGGTCATGGTGGGCCTGCTGCAATTGTTCGACCGTTGCCTGGACAGGCAAGCCAAGAATCCGGTAGTAGTCCAGTGGAATTTGCACAGTCCACTTCCCCAGCAGTGAACGACTTTCAAACAACTTCAAACTTCAGTGAACCCGACAGGTACTAGCGAGACCCGTGGGGCACCAGTTACCGGGAGTGACACAGGGAGTGCCCCCATCATAAACTGGTCTTGATTAAATCGGAAGTATAGCACTATCAATCAAAACTATCTGGGATAAGATAAGTAGTCTTATTGTTTTTTGCTTGCCAAGATTCAGAATCTTCACGAGGAGCTGATTGCCGTTCATGATTCAGGAACGTATTGTGCCGACGTTTGCCCCCGCCCCAGCAACCCTCTCCCGAGAAACCGGTCTGCTGCTCTATGAAGACATGGTGTTAGGGCGGCTATTTGAAGATAAGTGTGCTGAGATGTATTACCGGGGTAAAATGTTCGGCTTTGTCCATCTGTACAACGGCCAGGAAGCGGTTGCCTCCGGTGTGATCAAGTCGATGCGTTCTGACGACTATGTTTGTAGTACCTACCGCGATCATGTCCATGCCCTGAGTGCAGGTGTCCCCGCCCGGGAAGTAATGGCGGAGTTGTTTGGGAAGGCAACGGGTTGCAGCAAAGGCCGGGGTGGATCGATGCACCTGTTCTCTGCTGAGCATCGGTTGCTGGGTGGGTTTGCCTTTGTGGCGGAAGGGATTCCGGTGGCGACGGGAGCTGCCTTTCAATCCCGCTATCGGCGTGAAGTCATGGGAGATGCCAGTGCTGACCAGGTAACGGCCTGCTTCTTTGGCGATGGCGCTTGCAATAATGGTCAGTTCTTTGAGTGTCTGAATATGGCCGTGTTGTGGAAGTTGCCGATTCTCTTTGTGGTGGAAAACAATAAGTGGGCCATTGGGATGTCTCATGAGCGAGCAACCTCTGTACCCGAAATCTATAAAAAAGCCGCCGCCTTTGGAATGCCTGGGATCGAAGTCGATGGCATGGATGTGCTTGCTGTGCATACTGTTGCCGAAGCTGCGATCGCCCGAGCCCGAGCCGGGGAAGGCCCCACCCTGATTGAAGCCCTTACCTATCGTTTCCGAGGCCATTCCCTGGCCGATCCGGATGAATTACGTTCGAAGGATGAAAAAGATTTCTGGTTGGTGCGCGATCCTATTAAACGACTGGCGACTTACCTCACGGAGCAGCAGTTGGCAACGGCGGAAGAGCTCAAGGCCATTGATCGCAAAATCCAAGCGGTGATCGAAGAAGGAGTGAAATTCGCCGAGGAGAGCCCAGAACCCGACCCCAGTGAGCTTTATCGTTATATCTTTGTGGAAGATGATGCCTAAGTGATCTCCCTGTGCAGCCCTATAGCAATGACTGGAGTAGCGACTGGGCTCGCTTCAGGAACTGCTGCCGAGAAGGCTCGGGCACCCGAGCCGCGAGGTGATTCAATAGGTCGGCTGTGGATCTTGCCTCTGGCACCAGCTGTTGGATCAATAAAGAGGCGATGGGGCCGATCGCCTCAGCCAGCAGTTGTTCGAGTTGTTTCTGCTGAGCGGCGGATAGGGCATTGCTGAACTTCAACTTAGGCGGACTGGTGGTGCCAGCGGGAGTTGTTTCTGGAGTGGTCGTTGTCTGGGATGGCGATGCAGCTGGCTTCTGAAACCAGAGGGTGAGTTCCGCTGAACTTTCGACTAGGACACAAAAGTCTCCCGTATCAAGATAGCCCCGACAACACTTGAGTGCTTCTTGACGACTGATCTTGGGAAAGGACTGTTTTTTGACAAAGACCCGACCCAGAAACCTGGCTTCTGCTGAGGTTGACTGGGAAGAACCCAATAGTTCTAAATCTTGATCGTGTAGTAGCAACATTAGAAACTCACGATAGTAACGCTGACAATCCTCTCAAGCCTTAAACCTTGTTGCATGGCAGCTGGTTACCTAGCTGGCTGGTGCTTAAATCCTGTGGTGATGGAATTTGCCGATGAGACGGCATCACACCGCTGATTTAGTTTCGACATTGTATCAGGACAATCCAAAATACATGCGTAAACTTACTTAAAGTAGGGTCTGAAGCCTGGGGGAAGTGATCAGTGCTGGAATAGCGGGGCTGGTTGCTCATGGATGTGCGTTTCAATCGGCTTCACCTTCTCAATAAAGCGGATGAGAAACCCATAGTCAGGGGGCGGCGCATTGGGAACATACCCAGCTTCCGTGGCGATCGCCGGGCTGGCCGCGTTCATCGCCTGCTGAATCAACTGCTGCTGGTTACGCTCCACACTGGGACTGATTAAGACCGCACCAGGGGGAATTTTGCGGCTGGTGTGCAGCACCCGAAAGGTGCCGACTGGGAATTGAGGGCGCAGGCGAGCGAATTCATCTTGGGCCATCGCCCCCGCAGTCACTGCCCCCTGATCCACCCACTCCAGAACTTTCTGGGGGGTAGGGGCGATCTGGACAGCTGCTAAGGTCAGGCCATACAAATCGTAGAGAGGCAGGTAATACCCCGTAGCAGAACCAGGCTGGGTCAGCGCCACTCGATGATTGGCCAGATCAGAAATTTGCTTCATCGGGCTATCTTGTAGCACCACCAGCACCGAATGGAGATTATTCACCCCTTGCAGGGGGAACAGAGGGTGATATTGAGCTTTGGCAATGGCGATCGCGGTTAATCCTGGAGGAGCAAATACTAAAGACCAAGCTTGGCGCTGAATTTGCTCCAAAGCCTTGACCTCGTTATAGGCCGGTTCCAGTTCAATCTGCGTCCTTAACTGTCCGGATAAATAGGTAAGAAACTGCTGGTACTGATCCAGGGATCGATTGCCTTCACCATAGGTGACAATTCCAATTGTTAACTTTCCAGAACCATTTTGAGAAGCCGTCTGCAAAGCTGCACAACCCGATAGTAAGGCGAGGATCTGATACAAGAGGAGTCGACGTGGAATCATGGTTGAAGCAACTAACTCAATGGGAACTGTGAGGCTCTGACTGTACTGATTGATATCCTAGTGCTAGGCTGTAACGTGATTTTCTTTTAATTTTCTACAGACTTATGATGATCAAGCATTGGTCTCTTAGTAACAAATTTAGTTTGCTATTGCTATTAATTTTCATTGGAGCGGTCTTAATTAGTGGCGTAGCCTTGTCAAGAACATTGAATCAAGTGGCTGAGAGCGTCGTTCAGGCTAAAGCCAATCTGTTATTACAAACCATGCTCTCGGTGCGGACTTATACCTCCACCCAAGTGAATCCAGAATTGGCACCTCGGCTGGAGACGGAATCAGCATTTTTGCCCCAAACAGTACCGGGCTATGCGGCTCGGGAGACCTTTGAAGACTTTCGCAAAAACCCTGAGTACAATGATTTCTTCTACAAAGAGGCTACCCTTAATCCCACAAACTTACGGGACAAAGCAGATGGTTTTGAGTCAGAGATAGTTGAAAGCTTCCGTAATAACTCCAGCCTTAAGGAACTCAGTGGGTATCGCTCGACACCGGGGGGTGAATTGTACTACATTGCTCGCCCGATGATTATTAAGAAAGAAAGCTGTCTTCGCTGTCATAGTACCGCAGAGGCTGCTCCCAAAAGTTTAATCGCCACCTACGGCAGTGAAAATGGCTTCGGGTGGAAATTGAACGACATTGTGGGGGCACAAATAATTTCTGTTCCTGCTCGGGAGATTATCACCAGTGCCCAACGATCCTTTGTCACCATTATGGGAATTGTGATTGCAGCGTTTGCCATTGCCCTACTGGTGATGAATCTATTTCTCAGACGGGCGGTGATTCGGCCCCTGAATCGGATTGCCAAAGCTGCCAATGAAGTCAGTACTGGCAACATGGCGGCGGAGTTTGATGTCCAGTCCCGTGATGAAATGGGAACCCTGGCCACGGCTTTTACCCGGATGAAAACCAGTCTGGTAATGGCTATGGAGATGCTGAGTCAACGCCGAAATTAAGACAGGGCAACGATTCCGATGGCTCAGCTGGAGGGTAGCAAGACCGCCTGAAACGCTTGAGCTTGCTGAGGGTTGGCAATGCGTTGGACAAGGGCTGCCACCAACTGACTGCGAGAGGCATGGGGGATTTCAGCCAGTGCCTCTTTTACCACTAAGGGGGCAATGGGGCCAATCGACTTTGCCAGTTCAATCTCACATCGTTGGATAAAGTCACGATCGACGGGGGGGACTGGCTGGGCTGGTTTCTGGGGCGATCGCCCCTGTCAATTGGGTGGGAGAACGGGGATCAAAGTCTTCGAGGGACTGGGTTTGCAGGAGTTCATACACTTGGGCTTGCAGCGATCGCCGAGCTGCTTCCGGGACTTGCATCAGCAATCCTTGGATAAAGCTCTGCCAGGTTGCCGCCTGTTTCAGGGATTGTTGCAGCAGCAAGGGAGCCAGGGGGCCAATCGCCTGGGTCAGGAGGGCTTCTAGTTTGTGAGCTAGGGGGGGCGGTAAGTTCAAACGACTCGGAAGAGAAGATTGGACTTCCGTGGCGACAGGGGCAAGTTGGGTCGGATTCGCAGCTGGTTTTGCAACTTCTAAGGATGCGGGGTTAAACAGCGATTGAATTTGTGCCTGCACCTGGGGACGTGATAGCGCTGGGATTTGATTTAATAAGCGTTCCAACAACTGGTCACAGGTGAGTCCTTCGACTAAAGCTTGGTTTAACAACAGGGGCGCGATGGGACCAATGACTTGGGTCAGTAAAGTGGCCAATTCCCGTTGGGAATTCTGCGTTAGATCGGATAACTGGGTGGAAATTTTCTGCTCCATGGCCGTAGAGGGGAACTCCCCAGGGTTCTTCTCTGGAGGGGGCAGGGTTGTCGCTGGTGGATTCGTGCCCTCTGGAACTGGGAGGGCAGCAGGTGGATTACTGGCAGGAGCCGCAGCATCTGCACCAACGGTCGTATCAAAATTGCCAGCAACCAAAGGACGGGTCGGAGAGATCAGGGGAGGGGAGATCGCCGCTCGCAGAGACCGCTGTAAAATCTCTACCGTTGAACATCGCTGGCTGGGCTGCTTTTGGAGGCACTGCATCACCACGGCTTCTAAAGCGGAGGGCAAGGTCTCACACCCCGGTTGCGATCGCAGGGGCTTGGGGGGCAGGCTGGTGTGGGCTCGAATCCAAGAGCTTGCCGTTGATCCCCCGGTTTTGCCCATCAAACCAAAGGGGTCGGTACCGCTGAGCATCTCATAGAGCATCATCCCGAGACTGTAGATATCAGCCCGACCATCCAGATCCATTGCTACCTCTAGTTGCTCTGGGGACGCATAGTGGAAGGTGCCAATGAACATATCCGTTTGCAGATTCGTCAGTTCTGCTTCTCCATCTAGAATTTTGGCAATGCCAAAGTCAAGAATTTTCACCAATTCACCCAAGCCCGTCGGCACCAGAAAAATATTGTCCGGTTTCAAATCACGGTGAACAATCTTGACTCGCTCAACTGTCTGGCTACCCTGACGTTGCAGTACCACCCCCTGATGGGCGAGTTGTAACCCAGTACACACCTGGCTGATAATGGCGACCGTATGTTCAACTGCCAGTCGTTTTTCCCGCCGGAGTAACTGTCCTAAGGTCTGTCCACTCAAATACTCCATCACAAAAAATGGATGACCTTCTGGGGTGATGCCGTAGTCGCTGACTTGAACAATATTTTCGCTACTGAGGGCTGCACACAGACTCACCTCGCGGGCAAACCGCTTCCGTACCTCTTCCGTCTCCACCAAGGCAGCTTTCAAAAGTTTGAGTGCAACTTGCTTTCCCAGCAACATATCGATGGCTAGATACACCTCACCCATCCCGCCCTGGCCCAAACGCCGTTCCAGACGATAGCGGTTTTTTTCACCAATCAAGCGCTGATGTTGAGAATCAGGCTGGGGCAGGGAACTCATGTAGCAACTTCCCGTTGTGTGAGTGAACTGAAAACTTGATTCACAGCATACCCAACAGATACCCTGGAACCCTACATTAATTTGCTGATCTGGTTGCAGATTGCCTGCTGGTCTAGGATCTGACCTCTGCTAGGTACAAAGCTTTTCTGGACAATTTTTTGCTCCCCATCACCATATCCCAAGCCGCCGCCAGCGTGTTGATCTGCCGCTGGAGAGTCTTTTGGCTGCTGCCATTTCAGCCCTGATCAAGGGTAACCCTTGATGATACCCAGGTGAAAACTCCCCAAACCGTATCCCCAAACCCTTGAACTGCTGGGCTGCATCCCTGAGGAGTTTTTTTTCAATGAACCAACCCCCACCCTGTGGACTGGGGTTGCTGTCAAGACCGCTGCCAGACGCTACTATCAATTGCTCAAAGCACTATCCTGATGGAGTTGGAAGTGCAAAAATGAAGCCGGGGTAGGACTCCGGGTTTTTTGATCACCCCCCAGGGATCTAGATACAGTGGTCTAACTCAAGTGAACCGTTTGTGATTGAAGTAGAAGTCCATCAGCAACTCTATGCATTCCTGCGGGAACAGCGCCAACCCCATTGGCCGCATCATTTGACGATGGCGCGGTTGGTGGCGAGAGCATTGCGCTTGGAACGCAGTGCTTTAATGCAAACGGGAACCCAGGAACATTATCGCCTCAGTTATCTGATGCCGTTGTTGCTGTGGCCAGGGCCAGCGATGATTGTGGCCACCGCTGCGGTGCAGCAATGGTTGCTGATGGTGGAAATTCCCCAACTACAGCAGTGGATCCAAACTCCGAAGCCGATGCTTCAGAGCGATCGCTGGCCAGATCCAACTTTTGAGGGGTTACTGCTGACGACGCCCGAGATCTGGCTGCTGGATCGGATCACGGGCTTGGGAAAGTTTCCTGCAGGCATTCTGACCATTCTGGATGGCGTCGATGATTTAGAAGATTGGACACGATGCGCTCTTACCCTCGACTTGCATCCCCAGGACTGGCATCACCTGACGCTGGCTCATCCCCCCCTGCTAGAGGTAATCCGAGAGACCCAGATCCAACTGACCCGATCGGTGTTTCACCACCCGCCCAATCCCTATGAGTGCCACCTGATATCCCCAGGAGAGCGGGAGATTCTGAACTATCTCTACAACCGCCTCCAGGAGGTTCTCCCTCTCCATACCCCTCCCCTGTGGAGACAATTCTGGCAGCAATGGCAACTCTCGACCTCCTTGACGTGGATGACCATTGCTCGACCGTCAGGACAGTTTTCGCTACACACAGCTCCCTCGGATGTGGCAGACGTGCTAGGGACGGTGTGGTCTCAACAACCGGTGATTTTGATTGGCAATGCTCTGGATTTAGAAGCGGAGGCAACGCTCTATCGCCAGCGCATCGGCATTCGTGATCTCACCTGTCTGAAATTTGCCCCCGACCGCCAGCAGGAGTTGATTCAGCTCTATCTTCCCGATCACTTGCCCATGCCGAATACACCGCAGTTTCAGCCCGCCCTGCTGCAGGAAATTCGCCAGATGTTGGCATTGCGAGCGGTGACTCTAGATCTGACCGTGATCGTGGTCGGAGACATGCCCCTGAAGGCACAACTAGCAACGGTGCTAGCGGCGGAGTTTGGCTCCCGTGTGCAGGTCGAAAAAACCAGCCTGGAACCGAACGGAATTCTGGTCACGGGCTGGGAGTTCTGGCAACAGTATCAAGGCCAACTCCCCGCGCCCCGATTATTGGCGATCGCTACCCTCCCGATTCCCTCCCTTGAAAACCCCCTCGTCGCCGGACGGGTCGCCTATTACAAGCGATCTCACCAGGACTGGTTCCGGCTGTATTTATTACCGACGGCGTTAAGTACCCTCCAACGAGCGATCGCTCCCGTGCGATCCCAACAGGGAACGGTTGCCCTCTTTGACAGCCGGGTGTTGCATCGCAGCTATGGCAAGCAGGTGCTCACCGCTTTAAGTCCCCTGGCGCGGATTAACTATTTGGAGTCTGGTGTCCGGTTTTCTTCACTGCTGGATTAGTTGCCATCCCAACTGATACCAGAAACGCGGTTTCCATCAGTACCTTGAGACAGTAAAGTTTTAGGACATTTGCTTGTGGCGACAGGGATTTTTTTGTAGCTTAAGTTACAGATTTAGCTTTGCATTTATGAGTTTTAGTACTTTACAACCAGTTGTTCCCCTTGGGGATGGGCAGTCATTCCAGGCTGAGTTTAAATCACAAACTGGAACCTGGGTAAAACTCCGGGATCTCCCAACCCCCTATAGCTTCGATGAGGCATTCTTACTCTGTGAAGTCTTGGGTGGCTCCTGGGTCGCTTGGGTGCCTGACTGCGGCGAAGTTCTTCTCCAACCTAGGGAGTTTTACCGTCTGCCCTAAGACAGCAAGATAGCTTCAGCGTTGTTGCTGGGGAAAGAAAATCACAGGATGCCAACTGCGTCGCAGAATTTCACCCCCAAAGCTGGGGATGGAGAGTTCCCAGAATTTGCCACAGTGCTCAGAGGTAATGGCGATGGCGCTGATATCAAGTTCCTGAGCACTTGCGAGTACTTCTGTAACTGGATTTCCCCGCCGGATCTCTACCGTGACTGCTAGATTTCCAGACTCCAGATTCGTTTTCGCGATCGCCAGTTGAGCTTCCGCTTGCTGCACCTTTGTGGCATGAGCCAGAGCATCCTGACGGGTTCCTTCCTCAACCACCCAACAGAGCAAGCACTGGTGCAGGGAATCACTGACTTGGTGTTGGGCATAGTGCTGAATCTGCTGCACCAAGAATTGAGCGGAATCACTGCCATCGTAAGGCAGCAGCAGATAGCGAAACAGATGCTGACAACGCAAAGCTAACTCTTCTGCGGTAAAAGCAGCGGTCATCGCAGGCCGCAAATTCAAAATCGGGATTTCAGCGCGTTGGGATACCGCGATGGTGTTACTACCAAATAACTTTTCATTCAACAGGTTACGACTGGGCATCCCCATCAGGATTACTTCCGAGCCATAGGCTTTTGCCACCGCCAGTACCCGTTCCACAGGATCCCCTGACTGGACTTCTACAACCACCTCAACTCCGGTTGGCACTTGCTGCAAGGCAGATGATAGCCGAGTTTGGGCCTGTTCTATTTTTTCGGTGTCAATACGGGGAATGCCCCCTCCCTCGTTGAGGGGGACGCTGTGCAGAAACACCAAATGACGAATGCCCCCTGCCGCTAAGTCGGGGACAAAATGAATGAGGCGGTGCAAGCCATCGGCAAAGTCAGTACAGACTAGGCAGCGCTGAAACATAAAAGTCCATCTCGGAAATCGATCAACCCAGGGATATTTCTCCCTTCACCCTACCACTCTTGTTGTGTTTGGCACTGGTCTTCTAAAGGATGATTGCTAGAATTGATGACAGAGATTGGATTCTAGCCTATGAATTGCCCAGATTGCCAGAGTCAACAGATCGTGAAAAACGGCAATTAAAAGACCAGTGCCTTGGCAATTCAATTCACGATGCTGGATTTAATCCTGGCTGTTGGTGGGCCGAGAAAATTTTTAAAAAAACGAGATCATTGGGGGGCAACTGTAATTTTGGCCGCGATCGCCGCTGGTATTTCCTGACTCGTCAACTGGGAAGTAACCGGGTCAACAGTCGCACAAACCACGGTTAATTGTCCCCGTGCCACTTCAATATCTGGCTGCTGCGTGAGGTTGCGAAAAATAAAGGTGTAGGTCAGAGATTTGGGCTGTTTCTTAGCCACGATCAGGTGAACTTCCAATTGATCTTCAAACCGCAGGGGATGGCGGTAGTCGCAGGTAGCCTGAACACGCGGCCAGAGAAGGGGAGGTTGATCCCCCATGGATGGGAGAACTGAAATACCCAGGGAGCGAAAGAATGCATGTTCTGCTGCTTCCATCCAACGAAAGAAATGGGTGAAATGTGCCACTCCGGCCATGTCAGTTTCAGCGAATTCGACCTGTCGCTGCGTCTTAAATTGGTAGGTCATACGCTGGGGGGTGTCAAGGGCGAAAGAATCCAGCGAACAGTTGCAGATTTCCCTGTTGGTACTCTTGATTTTACTGAACGAGGGAGGGGATTGAATGACAATTAACTGACCGACTGACGACAACGATCTTGTCCGGCCATCCTGATAAAGAGATAAAGATTCACACTGTTCCCACACTTAATACTAATCAAAAATGAAGTCAAGTAAGATATTGGGAGAGCAAATCAGGGATGGCAGGAAGACTAAAACTGGAAATCACGCAGAAAGCAGGATACTTGGAAAAAGCCTGAAACAGGCAAAAGGTGGGACCCAGAAAGAGCGATCGCAAATGCTGTGGTGGCTCAAAACAAGACGGGCGATCGCCAACATCAGGAGTTAAGTCGGCGATCGCCCTGTTGGATTCGATCCAGAAAAAAGTGACCTGCTTACAGCAACTTCAGACCACCCTGCAACTGGAAACCCTTCGTCCCCTGGTGGGTCGATCCGAACAGGTCTGCCAATTGCCGCCCCACCGTGGGGCCTATGATCTGGCACTGGTGCGAGCCGTGGGTACGGCATCGGTCTGTGCTGAATATGCCCTGCCCCTGTTGCGAGAGCGGGGGGGTGCCATTCTCTATCGGGGAGACAATGGACGGGGGAAGATACCACTGCCCTAGCCCCTGTTGTCGAGCAACTGGGTGGTCGAATCACCGCCATTGAGGCCGTCGTCACACCCATCAGCCAGAGCAGTCGTCATTACCTGAGCCTAGAGAGGCAACGATCCACCCCCGCCGAATTTCCTCGGGCGGTGGGGATTCCAGCGAAATATCCCCTTTAGGGAGGATCTGAATTGGTTGCTGGCTGCCCATCTCGTCATTGATACTGCTAAGGTCTAAGTTGAGCCATAATATTAAGTCATGCAATTGACTCTCAAAAACCTGGCCCGATGCTGAGGAGGTAAGCATTTATCAACGGTAAAATTTGTGTCTAGGGGCGCAACGTTGTCTTCAATACTGGCCTGAGGTTAATACCCTAGAGTTTTCTTCAACACGCTCTTAAAAAGATATAACTTTAGCACCGCCGCAAAAGACCAGGATCTCTTATGAACGTTTTACTCCTATATCCGCGCTTTCCCAAAAGCTTTTGGTCTTACGAAAAAATTCTAGAATTGGTCAATCGAAAAGTTCTGTTACCCCCCTTGGGTCTGGTCACGGTCGCTGCCATTCTGCCCCAAGACTGGGACTTTAAGCTGGTTGATTGCAATATTCGTGCGGTGACTGATCTGGAATGGCAGTGGGCCGATCTCGTCATTATGTCCGCCATGATTGTCCAGAAAGACGATATTTTAGAGCAGATTCAGCTGGCCAAGCAATTTAGCAAACCTGTTGCTGTCGGGGGACCTTATCCAACCTCCATGCCGGAAGATATGGAAGCGGCAGGGGTGGATTATCTCATCTTGGATGAAGGGGAAATTACCCTACCCCTGTTTGTAGAAGCCTGGAATCGCGGCGATAAAAAAGGACGATTCACTGCCAATGGCGAGAAACCGTCTGTTACCGATACGCCTATCCCCCGCTATGACCTCCTCAGCCTGCGGGACTATGATTCTATGTCGGTGCAGTTTTCCCGTGGCTGTCCTTTCCAGTGTGAGTTTTGCGACATTATTGTTCTTTACGGACGCAAGCCCCGCACCAAAACCCCGGAACAACTGCTGGGTGAATTGGACTATCTCTTCCAGTTGGGCTGGCGGGGCGGTGTGTTTATGGTAGATGACAACTTTATCGGCAATAAGCGCAACGTCAAACTCTTACTCAAGGAGCTAAAAGAATGGCAAAGATCCCATAAATATCCCTTCCGATTCGATACGGAAGCATCATTGGATCTGGCCCAGGATCAAGAATTAATTGATCTGATGCTGGAGTGTAATTTTGCCGCCGTCTTTATGGGCATCGAAACGCCGGATGAAGACAGTTTACAGTTGACGAAAAAGTTCCAAAATACGCGCACACCGCTGTTGGAGTCCATCGATCGGGTGACGGAATCTGGTCTACGTGTGATTGCGGGATTTATTATTGGATTTGACGGCGAAAAAGCAGGGGCAGGACAACGTATTGCCGATTTTGCCGAATTGACCGGCATCCCCACAACCACCTTTGCGATGCTGCAAGCCTTACCCCATACTGCCCTCTGGCATCGTCTGGAAAAAGAAGGTCGTTTACACGCTAAAGACGGCAATATCAACCAAACAACGCTGATGAATTTTGTTCCCACCCGCCCGGTGGAAGAGATTGCCGGCGAGTATGTTGAGGCATTTTGTCAACTCTATGAACCCTCTCATTACCTTGATCGGGTCTATCGTTACTTTCTCAAATTGGGAGCACCCCGTGTCAAACCGCCATTCAAATGGCCGGAATGGGTTGTGGTTAAAGCCTTACTAATTGTCTGTTGGCGACAAGGCATCCTGCGCAAAACTCGTTGGAAATTCTGGCATCATTTGTTGGACATGGTGCGTCGTAATCCCGCCGTTGTCGAACAATATTTGGCTGTATGCGCCCACAATGAACACTTTATGGAGTATCGTCAAATTGTCAGACATGAGATTGAAGAGCAGGTTGCCAAGTTTCTAGAAGGGGAAGCACGGCTCAAGCCTGAAATAGCAAAGATTGCAGAAGTTGTAGCTGTTTCTTGAATATTCTTGCCTATAGCGGTTCTCAATTACCTGCGGTAGGTTCTGACTTCAGAATCCAGAAGGGTTGGGTGATTTTATCCCTCACAAGTTATAGCGTTGGTCAGGCAGATGAGGACATGATTCAGACTGTTAAACGCCAATGCTGGGAAACTGCCTGACACACCAACACACAAAAGTTTGTGGCGATGGCTATAAATTACTTATGCCATATCACCTCCAGTATTGATACTGCTAAGGTCTGATTAAGGCATTATGATTGAGCCATGCAGTTGACGCTCAAAAGTTGGGTCGGGTACTGAGGAGCAAGGGTTTATCAAAATAAATTTCACTTTAGTAGGTCGCTGCGCTGAGAAGGGTGATCTATGGGGCGATGGATCCTCTTCATATTGGCCTGAAGTTGATACCTTAGATTTTTTCAAGACGCTGTTAAAAACATATAACTTTAACATTTTACAAAAGGGCCAGGATTAATGATGAACGTTTTACTTCTATATCCGCGCTTTCCTAAAAGCTTTTGGTCTTTTGAAAAGACGCTGGCTTTGCTGGATCGCAAAGCGATGTTACCACCCTTGGGGTTGGTGACCGTTGCCGCAATTCTGCCCCAAGACTGGGAATTTAAGTTGGTTGATCGCAATGTGGGTGAAGTCACCCCAGGGGAATGGGAATGGGCTGATCTGGTGATCCTGTCTGCCATGATTGTGCAAAAAGAAGATTTGCTCCAGCAGATCCAGGAAGCGAAACGGCGAGGCAAGCGTGTTGCGGTGGGGGGACCCTATGCTACTGCACTCCCCCATGAAGTCATGGAAGTGGGGGCAGACTATTTAATTCTGGATGAAGGGGAAATTACTTTACCTTTGTTTGTTGCCGCGATCGCCCAAGGTGAAGCCTCCGGCATCTTCCGATCCAATGGTGAACGCCCTGACGTTACCACCACTCCGGTTCCTCGGTTTGACCTGCTGGAGTTTGATGCCTATGCCGAAATGTCCGTGCAATTTTCGCGGGGATGTCCCTTCCAGTGTGAATTCTGCGACATTATTGTGCTGTATGGCCGCAAGCCTCGCACCAAGGCTCCCAATCAACTGCTGCAAGAACTGAGTCGCCTCTACGAACTGGGGTGGCGACGGAGCAGTTTTTATGGTGGATGACAATTTCATCGGCAATAAGCGCAACGTCAAACTGTTTCTCAAGGAATTGCAGCCCTGGATGGTGGCGCACCAGTATCCCTTCTCCTTCGCCACAGAAGCCTCAGTCGATCTAGCCAACGATCAGGAGCTGATGGATCTGATGGTGCTATGTAATTTTGGGGCTGTGTTTCTAGGGATTGAAACTCCCGACGAAGCGAGTTTAACCCTGACCCAAAAGTTTCAAAACACGCGGGATTCCCTCAGTGGCGCCGTGAATGCCATTACCCGATCGGGGTTGCGAGTCATGGCAGGTTTCATCATTGGATTTGATGGTGAGAAACCCGGTGCTGGGGCAAGAATTGTCCAATTTGTCGAACAAACTGCCATTCCCACCGCACTGTTCAGTATGCTGCAAGCACTTCCAGACACAGCTCTCTGGCATCGCTTAGCAAGAGAAGGACGACTGCGTAGTAAGTCTGCCAATATTAACCAAACGACCTTAATGAACTTTGTGCCCACCCGTCCCCTGGAAGAGATTGCCTCTGAGTACGTAGAAGCCTTTGACCAGTTGTACGATCCAAAACGGTTCCTCGATCGCGCCTATCGTCATTTTCGGATTCTTGGAGAAGCCACCTATCCGAAGAAAGGGAAAGGGGCGAAGAAACCCATCAACTGGGTGACGATCCGGGCGTTACTAACGATCTGCTGGCGTCAGGGTGTCTTGCGCAAAACCCGGTGGCAATTCTGGTTCAATCTCTGGAGAATGGGGCGCTACAATCCTGGTGGCATCAGTAGCTATCTAGCTGTCTGTGCCCAAATTGAACATTTCTTGGAATATCGCCAAATTGTCAGACGTGAGATTGAAGAGCAGGTTGCCCAGTTTCTAGCGGCAGAAGCGCTGACCAAACCGTTAGTCGCAGCAGTTGCAGAGGTCGCAGCTGTTTCTTGAAATCTGAGCACTGGCGTGGGTGACAGGGCTGATGCAAGGGGCATGGAACAGATAGATGCTTGAGGTGTTCACTAGTTCTGCTGGATTGATCAGAGATCGCCTTCAGGTGACTTCAAACAAGCAAGGCGCAGCCAATATGGTTGGGTTCAGAAGTGTTGAAGGTTAGCTTCAAGCTCAGAAATTGGGTTGCTTTTGTAGATCATGTATTTCACTTGAGGTGCCAATCAACCCAGTTAATGCCTCTATTCTCAATAAATAGGGCTTTAAAAGCCCTCCAAAGTCCAAATTGTAAAGTTTTGCCATCAAGATTCAACACTTCTGGGTTGCGTTGTATTCACGCTTTGCGACATTGACAAGATTCAACTCCGGCTGTGGCAGAATCTAGAGTAAGAGAAGCTTTATCCTGACTCAGCATTCCCCATGATTGCAACTGCGACGATCCCAACCCTATCAAGTCAGTACGACCCTGCGATCGCCGAAGCGAAGTGGCAGCAATTTTGGGAAGACCATCAAGTTTTCAAAGCGGATCCAAATCATCCCGGCGAGCCTTACTGTGTCGTGATTCCGCCCCCAAATGTCACCGGCAGTCTACACATGGGGCATGCCTTTGAGAGCGCCCTGATCGATACTCTTGTCCGCTATCACCGCATGATTGGGCGGAATACGCTGTGGTTACCGGGAACTGACCACGCCAGTATTGCGGTGAGCACAATTCTAGATAGAGAGTTACAAGCCCAGGGGAAGAGCCGTTCTGACGTGGGTCGCGAAGCGTATCTGAAACGTGCCTGGGAATGGAAATTAGAATCGGGTGGGACGATTGTCAATCAGTTGCGGCGGTTAGGGGTTTCTGTGGACTGGTCGCGGGAACGGTTCACCCTGGATGAGGGTTTATCAGCAGCCGTCATCGAAGCCTTCGTGCAGATGCATGAACAGGAGTTGATCTATCGGGGTGAGTATCTGGTTAACTGGTGCCCTGCGAGTCAGTCTGCGGTCTCTGATCTAGAAGTAGACAATCAAGAAGTCAACGGTCACCTCTGGCACTTTCGTTATCCCTTAACCGATGGCACGGGGTTTGTGGAAGTTGCCACCACCCGCCCAGAGACCATGCTGGGGGATACTGCCGTGGCGGTCAATCCAGGGGACGATCGCTACCAAGGAATCATTGGCAAAATGGTGCGACTGCCGATCGTGGATCGCGAGATTCCTATTATTGCCGATGAATACGTGGACTCGACCTTTGGAACTGGTTGTGTCAAGGTCACCCCTGCCCACGATCCCAATGACTTTGAAATGGGGAAGCGGCATCAGCTGCCCTTCATCAACATCATGAACAAAGATGGCTCCCTGAACGAGCATGCGGGGGAATTTCAGGGACAGGATCGCTTTCTAGCCCGCAAGCAGGTGGTCGCAAAGTTAAAGGCATTGGATTGTCTGGTCAAAGTCGAAGACTACAAGCACACAGTGCCCTATAGCGATCGCGGCAAGGTGCCAGTGGAACCGCTGCTCTCAACCCAGTGGTTTGTCAAAATTGAACCCCTCGCCCAGCAAGCCCTGATCGCTCTTGATCAGCATCAATCTCCTGCCTTTGTACCTGAACGGTGGACTAAGGTGTATCGAGATTGGTTGGTGAACTTGAAGGACTGGTGCATTTCCCGCCAACTGTGGTGGGGACACCAAATTCCCGCCTGGTATGTGGTCAGCCTCACCGAGGGCAAGATTACCGATCAAACCCACTTTTTTGTTGCCCGCACCGAGGCGGAAGCCCGACAGCAGGCCGAAGAGTTATTTGGCCCCGATGTACAGTTGATGCAAGATCCCGATGTCCTCGATACCTGGTTTTCATCGGGACTCTGGCCTTTCTCTACCTTAGGCTGGCCCCAGCAAACAGCAGATTTGAGCCGTTACTATCCCACAACAACACTGGTAACGGGCTTCGATATCATCTTCTTCTGGGTGGCTCGGATGACGATGATGGCAGGACACTTCACGGGAGCAATGCCCTTCCAGACGGTCTACATTCATGGACTGGTGCGGGATGAGAACAACAAGAAGATGTCCAAGTCAGCGAATAATGGCATTGATCCACTCTTGCTGATGAACAAGTACGGCACCGATGCCCTGCGCTACACCTTAATTCGAGAGGTAGCTGGTGCTGGCCAGGATATCCGCATGGAATATAACCGCAAAACCGATGAATCGGCCTCCGTGGAAGCGGCCCGTAACTTCACCAATAAGCTGTGGAATGCCTCCCGTTTTGTGATGCTGAACTTGGATGGTCAAACCCCAGAACAGTTGACACTGAAGGATCTCAACAGTTTAGAAATGAGCGATCGCTGGATCCTGTCCCGGTATTACCAAACCGTGGAGCAAACCCGCAATTACCTGGATCATTATGGTCTCGGGGAAGCCGCCAAAGGACTCTATGAATTCATCTGGGGGGACTTTTGTGACTGGTACATTGAGTTAGTGAAGTCGCGGTTACAGGGGGATGACCCGATTTCCCGCCGCACCGCCCAGCAAACCTTAGCCTTGGTGCTGGAAGGAATTCTCAAGCTGCTGCACCCGTTGATGCCCCACATTACGGAAGAAATCTGGCAAACCCTGACCCAGACAACGGTTCATGAAGAGGGGAATGGGAAGTCAGGGATTATAACCCTGGCGTTGCAACCCTACCCTGAGGCTGACCCCACCCTGATTAACCCTGACTTAGAACAACAGTTTGAACTGTTGATCAATACGATTCGCACGATTCGCAATCTCCGGGCGGAGTCTGATATCAAGCCCAGTGTTAAGGTGCAAACCACCCTGCAAAGCGAAAGCCCACGGGAGCGGCAGATCCTGACGGCAGGAGCTACCTACATTCAAGACTTAGCCAAGGTGGACACCCTAGACATTGTTGAACCCCCTGCTCAGGTTCTGCCACCGCTTGATCCAGGAGTTGGGGATAGCAGCCCCCGTGCCCCCGTGCCCCCCATCATTGCTGAACCCGTTGCCGATCGTAGAGTCGCGGCTCCAGCCCCCCAAGATCACCGTCCGATCTTGCTGATGGGTCTGGTGGTGGTTGCCCTGGTAGTGCTGAAAATGATTCAGTCTTTCTTGGCGGCTCTGAATACGATGCCCCTCTTGCCGGGGTGTTTTCAACTGGTGGGTCTAGTCTATACCTTGTGGTTCCTAGCCCGTTACGTGGTGCTGGCGAAATCCCGTCAGGAATTCTCCCAGCTGGTTCAAACCCAAATGGAACCGATTCTGGGACAGCCTCTGCCGGAGGCGATGTTAAAGCTGCGTTCCAGCCTGCAACCACCCGTGGCGCTGCCGCTGTCACCCTCTCCGGAGATGGTTCTGAGGGGAGCACAACTCGGGAATCTAGAGAGAGTAGAAATCTTAGAACCTGTAATTGCTCCCCAGAAAATTCAAATGGCCGCCGGGGTGGTCGGCACCGTACAAGTATTAATTCCCCTCGCAGGGGTGGTTGATGTTGCGGCCTTGCGAGGGAAATTACAAAAAGACCTGAGTAAGGTGGAGGCCGAGATCGCTTCGCTGTCTACTCGGTTGAGTCAACCTAACTTTGTCGATAAGGCCCGCGTTGAAGTTGTGCAGGGAGCCAAAGATAACCTAACAGAAGCAGAGAAACAGGCCAAAATCTTGCGCGATCGCCTATCAGGGTTAACTTAACTAAAGTGCACTTGATTGGTTTATCCCTGCTGCAATCCAGGGGCAGAATTGGTGCAAGCCCCAAAATAAGCTACCTGCTAGGGCAGCAGCCATAGGAATGGTCAGCAACCAAGCGAGGAGAATTCCCCTTAACGTCTGTAACCGAATTTCTAGGGGTGATCGTCGCCCCCAACTTCGAATCAACCCAATGCCGACAACTGCACCGACGAGGGCATGGGACGTAGAAACGGGGAGACCCAGGCGTGAAGCCAACAGCACCGTCGCCGCTGTTGCCAATTCGGCACAAAAACCCGCACTGGGCTGGACGGGGGGTAATCTGTTCGCCAATGGTGGTAATTACCTGGTGACCCCAGACAGCTAACCCAGCTACGATCCCGGTACCACCCAAGACAAGCATCCACAGGGGGAGATGGAGGTGATCCGTGGGCACTGCCCCGGTTTGTTGGATTTGGACGATCACAGCCAGGGGGGCAATGGCATTCCCCACATCATTGGAACCATGGGCAAAGGCCACAAAACAGGCACTCAGAACTTGAAAGTGAGCCATGATCTGTTCGGTGAGGTTTTGGGGGGAGAGTCCCACTTGGCTGCGGACTTGGGTGAGGCGTTGCCAACTGGAACCCGTCAACATCACCAGGGCGATCGCCCCCAGCCCCAGCGCCAAGCTATGGGTGGGCAGGACAAGATCTGGGAACAGCCATGTTTGCAGGTTCAGGCTCAGGGAAGGCAGCACCAAGACACCGAACACACTCAGCAGCAGGGCACTCAGCCAGGGAATCCATTCTTGCAACTGTTGCAGGGGATGGGGTTGATCAAGAATCCAAAATTGCATTCCCCGATAGCCCAGAGCAGCAAGTCCCCCACTCACCAAAGGTGTCACCATCCAGGTCAAGGCAATACCCTGGAGCGAGTGCCAGTCCACAGCCTCGACACCCCCAGCCACCCATCCAAACCCGGCGATCGCCCCTACCACTGCATGGGAGGAGGAGACCGGCCAACCAAACCCAGTCGCCACATTGAGCCAAATGCCACTGGCCAGCAACACTGTCCCCATCCCCAACAGCAATACCTCTGGCATGGCACCGAATGGGGCGGGATCGACCACCTGGATAGCCAGGGTTTCTGACACCTGCTGGCCGAAGCAGATCGCTCCTGTAAACTCTAAAATCCCCGCAATCACTAGGGCTTGCCTCAAGGTTACAGCCTTGGAACCCACGGATGTTCCCATGGAATTGGCCACATCATTGGCACCCAGATTCCAGGCCAGGTAAAAGGCCAGCAGACTCACGAGGAGAATCATCATCTTGAGACAGAACGGCGCGATCGCTCGCCGCCTAAACTATATAGAGCCGTTTCAAATCTTCCAAGCATGTCGATTCAAGTTTACGGAATCCCCAACTGCGGTACTTGCAAAAAAGCATTCACCTGGCTGAACAATAACGGCGTTGCCTATGAGTTCATTAACACCCAGGAACACCCCCCACCCAAAAACTCATTCAGGGTTGGGTGCAGTCCTTAGGCGCAAAGCCAATGCGAAACACCTCTGGTCAATCCTACCGAGCCTTGGGCAGCGAAAAAGATAGCTGGACGGACGAGGAGTGGATCGCCGCCTTTGCTCAAGATGCGATGCTGCTGAAGCGCCCCCTGTTTGTCAAAGATGGGAAGGCAGTGCTGGTGGGGTTTCGGGATGCTGATGATATCATTCGTCAAACCTTGGGTCTAGGCTCCTAAGGATGCGGGGGAGGAATGGGAGTTGCTATCATCGGAGCAATCCTGATTCCTGGCAAAGCTGCAATGCGACTCCTTGGACTCTTGCTCGTGGGTGCCCTCTTGGCTTGTGTGCCCAAGTTACTCAGCTCAACCAGTCCCCCGGCTGCGGTTTCTAGCAATGGGTTTGTGTCAGCTCCCCTCCCCGATGCCATGGCAGCCAATCCGCATCAGGTCTTGGTTGTAGGGCCAGATTGTGATAGTCCCGAGGGGGTAAAAACTCGGGAGTTAACCCGTCAACTGATCCAACACAACATCCCCGTTCAGCAAGCCAGCAGCGTTGCCTTTGGCTCCGACTCAGGCACGGACTTTGAAGCGATCGACCGTGTCGATCAAGTGATGCAAGCAGGTTCTCCTATTGTTTTTGTCAGAGGCAAAGCCAAGGCGAATCCGGGCATTGAAGAAGTAATCGCGGAGTACCACCAACCCTCCTCCAAGTGAGAAAATTCCCTGGTAATCCGAAAGATTCACCAGAAACTTCTAGACTGGAAATACCTGTTGCTGACGTTCTCCCCATGAGTGACTCCTCGGTACAATCTCGGTCGGTGTCGGAACCAGAACTCAAGTATGGTGAACGCTTGATTGCCGAAGGCCAACTCACCTTGTTCCCCAATCCCCGACTGGGACGCCGCTATGAGATTGCCATTACCCTGCCGGAATTCACCTGTAAGTGCCCCTTTTCTGGCTATCCAGACTTTGCCACCATTGCGATTACCTACGTGCCCGATGCCTCGGTTGTGGAGTTGAAGTCGCTAAAGCTCTACATCAACAGTTATCGCGATCGCTATATTTCCCACGAAGCAGCGGTGAATCAGATCTTGGATGACTTTGTGGCCGCTGCTGATCCCTTGGAGGTTCGGATCACAGGGGATTTTTACCCCCCGTGGGAATGTGCATACCGTGATTGACGTTCGCCATCAAAAACAAGCCCCATGTTAGCTAAACGAATTTTACCCTGCCTGGATGTGAAAGCGGGTCGGGTAGTGAAGGGGGTGAACTTTGTCGATCTCCGGGATGCTGGCGATCCGGTGGAACTGGCGCAAGCCTATAATCAGGCCGGAGCCGATGAGTTGGTATTCCTAGACATCACGGCCACCCATGAAGATCGCGGCATCATCCTGGACGTGGTTCACCGTACTGCCGAGCAGGTCTTTATTCCCCTGACGGTAGGGGGCGGGATTCAAAATTTAGACACCATTAAGCATTTGTTGCGAGCCGGAGCTGACAAGGTCAGTATTAACTCCGCCGCAGTCCGCGACCCCGATCTGATTAATCGAGCCAGTCAACGATTTGGTAATCAATGTATTGTCGTCGCCATTGATGCGCGCCGACGAAGCGATCCAGCTCATCCGGGTTGGGATGTCTATGTCCGGGGAGGGCGAGACAATACCGGCATTGATGCCGTGCAGTGGGCACAGGAAATGGAGCAACGGGGGGCTGGGGAATTATTGATCACCAGCATGGATGCCGATGGTACTCAAGCAGGGTATGACTTAGAGCTGACCCGCCAGATTGCCGAAAAAGTTCAGATTCCCGTCATTGCCTCGGGGGGGGTCGGGCACCTGCGATCATATTCAGGCGGCATTGACGGAGGGTAGGGCAGAGGCCGCCCTCCTCGCCTCTTTGCTCCATTACGGTCAGTTGACGGTGGCTGAGATCAAAGCCCATCTGGGGGCTCATGGTGTACCAGTGCGTACTTACTAGGTTTGGCCGGAGCAGTGATCGGATTTCACTAAAATGCAGATTCTTCGAGATCATCAAGGGGTGATTTTAATCCAAAATACTTCTGGATGGAAATCCCTATGGTGGCATCCCCTAAAGGCCACTGATCACCCAGCATGTATTGCCGATGATCCCAAATTGTCCGCAGATCCTTTTCCTTGGCCAGAAGTTCTTCTGGAGCTAACAGCTCCAGATGTTCATTGTATTTAAATATTTCCCGTGCCCTGTCAAAATTTTCCTCTGAAAACAAGGCTAGATCTTCCCAGGGCTCTGGTTCTCCCTCAACCCATTCCCAGGTAGATTGGCAACCGTCGAAAGACCAGCATAGTTTTCGTAGGATGTTTCCTTCCTTGGAATGTTCATATTCCAGTTGATCATTGCTGGTGTCTACACAAATAAAAATAGTTTCGCCAAATTGCAACGAGATCTCGGTTGTGAAGTAAGTTCCAGGTTCAAACAGTCCATCTAAATAGCTATCCCCAAAATCGCATACCACCCATTCCGAGTCAGGAATCCTACTGACTTGGCTAAAACGGTCTTTGAGGTTACTTTCAGTCGCTGGCGTTTTAATAAAAAACGCATTATAGAAGAGGCTCATTTTGCTTTTTCCCTTGCAACGATGCAGATGGGCGTCGCATCCAATTTCTAGGTTTGCGACTGATTGACCTTGTGCTTGCAGGAGATAGTCAAGACTTGATTCATAGCCCCATTTTATCTGATCAGAAATAGGTTATCAGTATGCCCGATAGATGATTGTCTGGCTCCGGATCTGCGCCGGACTCCTATTCCTCCCGACGCTCACCTGCGGTAGAGCACGGGGCTGCTGCTACTTTAGCTGAACTTTGTGCTCCAATTCAGTAACCACCTGATCTAAGCGTTCCACCAAGGGAGTCAGTCCCTTGGCCTTAAAGGCAGCTACCAATGAACGGTAATACCAAAGGGTTCCATCCTTCTTACCATTGAAGCGGTTCCAGAGTTCATCGCCTAATGCGTTGTAATCTCGCAAGATCGACAGAGCATTATGCAGTTTGTCTGCGGCTGAAACGAGACGGACAGATGGACTGGCAGATTTGATATGGGTAATATAGGCTAACTTGAGATCTTTCCAAGGTAATTTGGTTTCTCCCTGACTGGTATCTGCAACCGAATCGCTACACCCCTTCACGATCGCGGCAACTGTATCCCCGAATTGTTCCCGAATCGCCTCCAGGGTTGGCAACCCGCCCTGATCTTCCACCGCATCATGGAGTAAAGCAGCGATCGCTTCATCTTCAGTAGCTCCATGCTCTAGAGCAATCATCGAAACTGCCATTAAGTGAGAAATATAGGGGGTGGCTGTGCCTTTGCGGGTCTGTTTGCTATGTAACGATGCAGCATATTCCAAAGCGTTATTGTAGCGATCACTCACCATGGGGAACCTCCTGTAAATGCAAAACCCCCAGCGATGGCTAGGGGTCTATGGATACTTTTGGGGCAGGAAACCTGGGAACGGGCAAAGGTCTGGAGTGGGTTCACTTTCACGGCACGTTTCTCTGACTGCCTACTTTTTTACTGTAACCATATTTTGAAGCTCTAGGGATATCGACCACCCGATCTGATGCCTAATTTAGTGCCATTGTCTCAGAGATAGATCATACTCCGACGGCTCTCAAAGTCATGTGTGGTTACGATTTCGGCGATCGCCCGCACGATCTTTGCCCCGCCTAGCTCTGATGGTTCGATGGGTGAAATAGGGGAGTAATCTGACGGCTGATCAAACATCACCCTCAGATCGATGACTGGCATTCCGGCTAAGAACGCTTCGCGGAAGATCACTTCATTGAATCCACCTAATGCGGCTTGCTCTGCGGCTCCCAGCCCAGGAATGGTGTCGTAAATGCTGCAAACTGCGGTGGGTTTCCCAACCGTGGAGAGCGATCTGAGCATCGCCCGATAGGAACTCTGAAAGTCCGTGTGGATTTTGTGGATGCGGCTCAGTGCTGCCCCTACCGTCAAAGTCATTGCCGAGAGGATACTGCTGGCGCTCAAGGCATCGTTGCCCCCCACGCTGACGACTAAGTGTGTCGTGTCTGAAGGCAGCTTCTTGAGCTGGGTGGCGACATCGGCAGTGATATTACCGTCCACCGCCAGCAAGGATGCAATCCACCCTGGGGGAAGTGTTTGGCGGAGTTGATGAATTACGGGCGATCGGTCTGGGACGTAGCGGGCATTATCGAAGATGGAGTCCCCCACCAGTACTACATGTCCCATGTACAACTCCAGCAGATTTGAGGCTGAACTTTTGTTTCCAAGATTTTAATCCTTCAGTTCACTCCGGAGGTATAGCGGTTCCAGATCGTCCATTAAAAGCTCAGCGATCGCCCTTCCTCAATCAGCTAATGTGCTCCAGTAGTACCTGATTAATATCAATTTGATAGCCAATTGCTCCAATGTAGCAAATCCTGCGGGAAACCCCGGACTATAGATGTGAATTTTGTTGACTTAAGAGCGGTTCAGTGTCGGGATGAATTGGCAAGCCCGTGCTGTATTGCCCAGTATATGCCTTTGGCGGAGCGTTGGCATAGCCTGCCGCAGGCATAGCTTTACAGCATCGGGTAGTTAACGCATTCTATTTCGCCCATTCTCGGACTTCATCTGAAAGTCCGAGAATGTTTCGAGTTGCTTAGCCAGCTTATCGGTTTGCTTTGACGTGCCCTACCCCTTAATTACGGCATTTAGAAAATAAGCTAATCAGCATTTATTTTTTCGAGACGATCACCATGATGCATGGGTTTTGCGCCTAGTTTCATGCAGTTTGGACGCGCAACAGCTTAATTAGCTTCCACTAACCCATTGGTTGGAGCTATTGAGTATCATCGTCTTCTCAAAGACTCCTACCTCATACATGACTGGAGCAGTTCGGGTCACTGTCTTTATATCTAGAACATCTCCTACTCTTCTTTCAGTGGCAGCTCCAACCCAATATACGGGAGTGGGTGTAAAAAAGTGCTGTAAATTTGGACCAGCTTGTTCAACAAATGTGCCGACTCCTGACATTCCTATTCCTACCGAGAACTTGAGGTCAGGTAGATTACCCAAGTCGTTGATGACTAATGTTCCCTTATTTTCTGGATCTAGCTGTGGCGTACTCAGAGTTGGTGAACCTGCTGAATTATAGCCAAAAGTTGTTGAATTCAATGTTGTTGGATTTGCGTCCCTTGGCCCACTTGCCTTGTACTTGATTCCAGGCTTGAGGATACCTGTATCACCCCAGACAAAATTGTAATCAATAAACCACTGGAATTCTATTGAATCCTGAGGAGCAATTGGATAAGGGCTGGCAAACCAAGCAAGTGATAACATCGTGGATGTCTGTTTCGGCAATGTCTGGTAGACATATAAAACCCAATCCCGCCCTGAGTTGTTTTGGAGAGTCAAAAAATAGGGTTGAGCAGCTGCGACATCAAGATGGGGCGGTCGGTAGGCAATTGTGGTTACCAAACTCCCTTCGCCTGTGGTTACCAAACCCTCTTGATTGCTGCTTTCACACCCTGGTCCTTTTTGGCACGTAGACCTTGCATGGACATAGGGGGAACATGCATCATGCCCGTGATCTTTTAGCTTTTGCTTGAGCGCACGCACCGCGTCGTCTTTCGCAGCGTTGCACGCTTCTTCGCTACAGCCATCTCGTTCCCGATGTTCCTCCCATGAAGGGCAGCCTTTGGGGGCACTCCCTCCCACAAATGCTGTTGCTGACATCCATCTGCCATTTGTGCTTGTTGTAGATTGTGTTGTTTCCATGAAACATTTTCCTCCTTTCTAGGGGTATGAATTTTCTATCTAATTCGTCGCAACCAAGGCGATCTTTTCATGTTTAGAATGAGAGTTTTTCTCTTTTTTTCTCTGGATCGCTCATGAATCAATAATGAGGATTTTGTGTTCTCAACACCATTAAAGTTTGCAATTTTAAGAAAAAATCAAGGATTTAGCCTTAGAGGATGTTTTAAAAGGGTCGTCTTGAGCCTCAAATACGACTCAGTGGTGCAATCTAAAATCCATAAACCCTGATTCTGTCGTAGCGGTCTCTAGGTGGTCTGAGTGGTTGGATACACCCAGGAAGACTTTTAAAACATCCTCTTAAAAATATTCCAAACCTAGGCTCTGTCTCGGTTGTAAATATCGAAGATCTAGTTATCTTTTCACCATTTCTAGAAGAGTTTTTTAACTTTATAAAAATCCCAAAGTTAAGGAATTTACTTCTGATTTTCTTTTAGCAAAAGCATGCAGGTTTGAAATATCACATCTCCTGCTCCTAGATATAGAGACTATTATCAGCAGCATAAAATGTAACCATCTCAGGGTAGTACGGAGTTGATCGACTGGTGGACAGACTCATCCATGCTAGACTCCTAACTTTTGTGACGATTACCTGTCTCCAATCAGGCAGGTTAATCCTTTTGGCTGATTGATCTATCTCCAAGAGTATTTTTAACTGAAAACTTCAGAAGCTAAATACAGCAGGGCTTTAAGGCACTTCCGATAGGCACTTAGCAGCGGCTAAAGAAGAGAGCATTATTGAGGATTTTTAAATTTTGGATTTCTATTCTCTGAGCCTTTTATTACAAAAAATTATGGATATTTCAGAGAATAATGCAAAGCATAATCGTCAGAACTTACGTATCAAAAGTCGCTTTTATAACATTCTCATGGATTTAACTCTGGCTGGCGAATGATTAGTGTTTGATTTTTCTCTGGCCGAAGATATTTAGCTTCTTTATCAGTTCGAAAAACCTTTACTTTTCAATGATTTTTTCATGCTTAATGTGGGTTCGGCGAATTCAAACAATAGACAATAGTTAGGTAGCAGAATTGCCAGCCCAAAGGATATTTATCGTGCGCTGAGACCGAAGTCTCAGTAGAAATATAAAGATATCAGCATCAATTTTTACTCTTTACCTGGGTAAGAGGTCTAGGGTAGATTGCTCCTTAACTTCCACTAAACCGACTGATTCTGGTTGAACCCTGGAACATCAAACAAAATTTTCTCGATCTTTTATGAATCAATAATGCAATCCCAATCGAGAAACCATGGGCGACGGCGAGGAGTTACTCTGACGGCTCGAGGCTCCAGGAAACTCAATCAGGCAAAAGCTAATGCAGAAATTGAGCACAACTTTAAATACACACTCGAATCTCTCAGTGAGGAAACAGGTTTAACCTCCACGACCCTCAGCAAAATCTTTACCGGCTCGGCAGGCGTCGATAAGCGAACTTTGAAGTGCTGTTTCGCTGCTTTTAATCTCACCTTGTTAACGGAGGATTACCTCTACCTCAAACCTGCTCCCAACACTATTGCCGAGATTGGTTCTGGGCAAGCACCTGAAGCCTTCTTCAACCTTGATCCTGACTGCGATTCTCCTTCAGAGATGCTGCGCGAACCTAGGAATACCCCTCAAACCCACAACATGGATCGACGACAAGACAAGCTGCAACCGCGTCTCCCAACCACTCCGGGCGGTCAGATGCCCCTAAGTTCAGTCTTTTACATTGACCGACCCATCCTCGAATCTCTCTGTTATGAAGCTATTCAGCAACCTGGGGCGCTGCTAAATATCCGTGCCCCCAAGCAAATGGGCAAAACCTCCCTGATGACACGGATACTGGCTTACGCGAACACGCAAGGCTCTCTCACGGTTTCCCTGAGTTTGCAACTCGCAGATGCCGAGATTTTACAAAGCCTTGAAAGCTTCCTTAAATGGTTCTGTGCCAGAGTCAGTCGGCAGTTGGGTGTGTCAAATGCGATCGCCGATTTTTGGGATCATTCCTTAGGCGGCAAATCAAATGCCACCGACTACTTCGAGGATGTTCTCTTAACCAACCTCGCTTGCCTGCTGGTGATGGCAATTGATGAACTCAATCAGCTTTTTGCCTACCCGGACATTGCTCGTGAATTTCTCTTACTGCTGCGAACCTGGTCTAAGCTAGCTAAAGCAAGGGTTCCAGATAGAAATCCTTGGTTTAAGCTCCGACTCGTAACGGTTTATTCCACTGAAATCTTGATGCCGCTCTCGATCAATCCCGCCCTCTTGAACACAGGGGTAGTGATCAACTTACCTGAATTTACCACTGCTCAGGTACAGGATCTATCAGAACGATGTGGACAGGAGATCACCGCCCGACAAATCAAGCAATTAATTACCCTTTTGGGAGGACATCCCTATCGCTTGCAATTGGCATTCTATCATCTACAGCAGCAGACGATCACCCTGGAAGTACTGTTAGAAAACTCTGAGGTTGACTTGGCAATCTATGCTGAACATTTACAACAGCAGTGGTGGAACCTGCAACGCTATCCTGACTTATGGACAGTGTTTACCCAGATTGTCAGGCAGTTAGATCCAGTGGATTGCGGGGCCGAGGAAGGCTCCCAGTTACAACAGCTGGGCTTGGTACATCTGCAAGGGTTTCAGGCAAGCCTCGCTTGCGAGCTATTTCGTCCATTTTTCCGCAAGCGGCTGCCGGATCCAATCATCTAATGCCCTAGCCTCTCGACTCGTTCTCCGCCAAGGCATTGGCATCAAACCAACTCGCCCGCCAGGCATCCTCAGCCGCAGCGATCGCCCGCTCCTGCTGTTTTCGCTGATATTGTCCCTCCAAGGAAGAGAGTTGGGCAGACAAGCTCCGGATATGGTTGCGCCAGGACTTCACCGTAGCATCGGCGAATTCAATTTCCGCCAATCGGAGATGCACCGCCACAATCCGCAATGGTAGAGCCTTGAGAAAAGAAATTTCTTCAGTATCGCCCTTGTCAGAACTTAAATCCGCAATGGCATCCAGGGTGAGATCGAGAATATTGGGGGGACTGGCAACGGTTTCGGTTACAGCATCGGTTTTTACGGCCATTTCTAGTAATGGTTCTGGAAGTCGCGGGGGTAAAATTTCCAACTGCTGCAAGTGGCGATTGACCTCCAGGGACACCTGACGGAGGGTGTGGGCGATCGCCTGTTCCAGGTGTTCTTGCCATTGCAGCAGTTCTCTAGGATCGGTGACGGGTTGGGGGGTAGTGTTCTGCGGCAATTCTGGAAGCTCCGCTATCTCCTTACTTGGTAAATCAGCGCTCTCTGGGGCAGCCTCTGCCACCTCCGGGTTAAAAAATGCTTCGGGTTCAGTGGCAACCGGGAGAGGTGCTGTTATGGGTGGCAACGGAGTCATCCCTGGGGGATCTAATTGTTGCGTCAGATGGTGTTGGGCCTCTTTCGCCACTACCAGCAACGCTTGTTGCAGTTTTTGCCGCTGGCTGAATGAAAGTTGTAAAAAGGCCTGGGGAAAAGATTGGGTACAGATATAGTAACTAGCTAGGATGAGTTGCTGTCGGACAGACTGTCCCAGAGCTGCTAAATACTGCCCATAGCAGTGATAAAGCTGATCGGCGATTGCCGCGATCGCCAGCTTTAACTCTGAAATATCTCGATCAATTCGCTCAACCGATCGCCCCATGATGCAATCATCCGCTCACTGGATAGCAACCTACAGCGGGAAACGTTGGATAGGGTAGACACCAGAAACCAGAATTTACCATTCTCCTGATTTCTAAATTCCCCATTTCCCTGCTTCCCGCCTTCAGTCAGCTATTTCTTCTTTTTGCTGGTTTTTTTATCTTCCGGAGCTGGTTCTGGGCTAGGCGCTGGTTCTGGACTGGGAGCGGGTGCCGCTTGTTGACCCATCTGAGCTGCGACTTCATCGGCAAAGTTTGACTCTTCCTTCTCAATGCCCTCACCCAAGACAAACCGGGCAAAGCGTCGTACCTGGATATTCTCACCCAGTTGGGAGATCGCCTGCTTCACCAGCTCATCCACGGTGATGTTTTGATCACGAATGTAGGGCTGATCCATCAAGGACAGTTCCTTCAAGCGCTTTTCAATCCGCCCTAGAACAATCTTTTCCTTGATATTTTCAGGCTTCCCAGAGAGGTCATCACGACCCATCTCAACGGCTTTCTCCCGCTCTGCAATGTCTGCGGGAATATCACTCACCTTCACGTACTCCACATTCTGGCAGGCTGCAACCTGCATGGCAATGTTTCGCACCAGGCTCTGAAACTCTTCCCGACGGGCAACAAAGTCGGTTTCACAGTTGACTTCAACCAGGACGCCCACCCGGCCTCCAGTGTGGATGTAGCTACCCACAAGCCCCTCAGCCGCAACGCGCCCGGTCTTTTTCTCAGCCGAGGTGATGCCCTTTTGCCGCAGCCATTCCATGGCCTTGGTCATGTCACCCTCATTTTCCTTGAGGGCTCGCTTGCAATCCATCATCCCTGCGCCAGTCTTTTCGCGCAGTTCTTTGACGAGCTGTGCTGATATGTCTGCCATTGTGTTTTAGTTCCTACTTCGCTAAATTGACAGGTTTCAGTGATGCTTAAGCTTCTGTCTCCTCGTCATCATCCGGGATGAAAGCGTCTGCTTCTTCCTCGTCAAACTCTCCCTCAGCGCCCTCGTAATCTTCAAAGTCTTCGTCGGTCTCTAATTGACCGTGGCGACCTTCGTAGATAGCATCAGAGAGTTTACCCACTATTAGCTTAATCGAACGAATTGCGTCGTCGTTTGCCGGAATGGGAATATCGGCCAAATCCGGATCGCAGTTGGTATCCAACAAGGACACAATCGGAATCCCTAATTTCATGCATTCTTGCACCGCGTTATACTCACGCCGCTGATCGACAATCACCACGACATCGGGGAGGCGACGCATGGGCTTAATACCACTCAGGTACTTTTGTAGCTTGGACAGTTCCCGCCGCAGCATGGAGGCTTCTTTCTTCGGTAAGAGATCCAACGCGCCGGTTTCTTCCCGCCGTTCCAGTTCCTTCAAGCGATCCACACGGGTTTTAATCGTTGCCCAGTTAGTGAGCATCCCCCCCAACCAGCGCTGGTTGACATAGTAAGCCCCACAGCGCAAGGCTTCTTGAGCAATTAACCCCGCAGCTTGGCGCTTGGTGCCAATGAATAAAAAGCGCTTGCCTTGCTCAGAGGCTGTCCGCATGTAGTTATAGGCATCATCCATTAATTGGGCGGTCTGCACCAAATCGATGATGTGGACACCGTTGCGGGACGTATAAATGTAGGGAGACATCTTGGGGTTCCAGCGGCGAGTCTGGTGACCAAAGTGAACCCCTGACTCCATCATTTGAGCCAACGAAAGTACGGGCATATTCAACTCCTGATTCGGGTTAATCCTCCACCCAGGCGTATTTTGAGGTAGTGATCACAGAATTTAAGGCAATGAATGCCCTTTAATGGTCTACAACCCACTCAAAACACCCGAAACCCTGGATGTGCGATTTTTTGACAACTTCTCTAGGCTACCACAATTGTGTATTGATGGATTTTTTTGTCCGTGTCCCAACAACGCACCTCAATGGGTTATTAGCCTAGATCAATCCTGATGCACTGCAGATTTGAACTGGCGATTCATACTTGGGTTAAGCAACGCCCATGTTCCGTCATCTTGGGGCAAGGACGTATCCTGATTTGCTCAAAGCGTTAGAAACCGCATTTCCAGAAGTGACGGTAGAGAACTTACTCGGTTGGTTTACTCACTGCTGTTACTGTGCTTCAGTAAATTGATAACCGCTATAAGTCTTAGCTATTGATGGGGTTCTTGGGTGATCAGGAGGGATACCGTTACCAATGAAGATACTACGTCAATGGTGCCTGGTGGGTCTTTTAGAGTTGTTGCTGTCGCTGGTGTTGATTGCGATCGCACCGAGTTTTTTTAAACTCAAATCAGCCCCTGATTGGATTTTTGATCTGGATGATGGTTCTGAGTCTCTTCCTTGGATCTGTGGTCTATGTGAGTTACAAGCTTCGGAGTGCCCAACAGGCTCGGCGGATATTTATCACTCGATTCCCAGAATATACCTACCTCAGCTGGCAGCCGTTTTTGCACCTCTCCCCAACTCAAGTTCGCCATCAATTGGACATACTAACGGCGGTTCAGAACGATCCAGATTGGCAAGCACTGCACCTCTCTCCCCTTGATTTCCTCCATGGAGCCCGAAAGCAATGAAATTGATCGCGACAACCCCACCGTCTTTCCCAGGAATTCCCAGCTCAACCCTCTCTACCTGCCCACGGCTGTTATTCCTCACCGGGATTTTAGGGATCAGCCTCAGTGCCTGTGGGGTTGTTCCCGGTACCAACATCAGGACTGTGGAACCGGGCTTTGCAGGGTTGAAAATTCAATTGTACGGCGGCGATAAAGGCATTGAAAATGCCGAGGTGGTGACCGGACGGGTCTGGTACAACGGCTATACGGAAGAAGTGGTTGTCTTCCCCACATTTGTGAATACCTATCCCTTCACTCAAGCAGCCACAGAAGGTTCCCCCACGGATGAGGCAATTGTGTTTTCCGTCGGCGGTAGCCCGGTGTCTGCGGATGTGGGGATTTCCTTTGGATTTTCCACCGAGTTATTGCCGGGACAGACGAGAAAAACGAAATTACATCAGTTTTATGAAACCTATCGCAAAACCCCCGATCAATTCCGTGCCAATGAATTACGCAATGGTCTACGAAACTGCTTTTCTAGTGTTGCCGAAAATCTCAAACTCACCCCTTCGATGCTCTCGACCAACCAACAACGGTTGGTGAATGGCGTGATCGATTGTACGCAAAAGCGATTTCCCAATGTGGTGGTTCAAGATATTTCTCTCTTGGGGCCACTCCGATTGCCACCGGATATCCAGAAGAGTATTAATGAGCAATTTGCAGCTCAACAAGCAGCACAAACCTCGGAGTCGAATCGCCGCAAAGTTGAAGCGGAAGCTGCTGCCAATGTGGCCCGTGCCAAGGGAGAAGCTCAAGTGACGATTGAGCAAGCCCGTGCCGAAGCTGAATCCAATCGTCTCCGAGCCAACTCAATTACACCGCAATTATTGGAGTGGGAGCGGCTGCGGGTGGAGCGAGCGCGGGTGGACAAATGGGATGGTCAGCAGGCTCCGGTGATCCAGAGTCCCAATGTGCAATTGGGGGGGAACGCTAAACGAAATCCCTAGCATGCTGATGCTAGGGAATGTTCGTGAACTACTTACTGAATCACTGATCTATGAATCGCTGACAGGAACGGTGCCTGTGGTGCGGCGATCGCGGAGATAGGCAAAGACACTTTTGTCCCCGATATCTGCGGGAATATCTTGGAAGGCTTTGCGCAGGGCAAAGATCACAAACAACCCCGCCCACAACCCCAGCAGCTTCTGTTCAACACCCAGAGACAGCAACCCACTCCAGTGCCCCAAGAGCAACAATGGAATCATTGGGGTAAGAAATTTGGTTTCTAGGCGATTAAAGCAAACGGCTTCTTTGAAGAAAATCCCCGTTAAGGCCGCAAAGGTAAAGCCAACCCCCAGCAGGGTCAATGGTTGATGATAGATTGTCAGCACCAGGGGTGTCGGACTTAGAAGGGCGATCGCCCCAGCGGCTACGACTCCGATCACCCAAAACAGTTGCAGCAGGCGATGCAGGAACGCCATGTAAATGTGGATCGTGAGCAGGCTGACCCCCAAAGCCAGACAAAAAATACCGTAGAGTCCGGTAAGGGCTGACAACACCCCGGGATTCTGACTTTGCCACAGGGCTAAACCTGTTCCCAGGGCAAAGCTGAGAGCGGCAATTCCCAAACTGATGCGATAGATCACGACCCCACGGCGATCGCCCTGGGTAATGGTATATTCACCAAACTGTCCTTGGTAAAGAGTTGGTGCAGTGGATTGAGTCATGGCTGGGTACCAGTTTTTAGCGTTAAGTTCACAAACTACGAGAGGCACTGGCTCAAGTCTATCGAGGGACGCGATCGCACTACAATGCAGAAGTCAACCACCCCCTCCGTTAATTGTTCCTCGTCCATGGGTGTCAAGCCTCAATGAAGCTCACTGCACCACACGTCAGCATTGTCATCCCTGTCTACAACTGCGAACGATACATCCATCAGGCATTGACCAGTATTCTCAGCCAATCCTATCCCTCCTACGAGGTGATTGTGGTAGATGATGGTTCCACCGATCAGACGCGGCAGCAGCTCCAGTTATTTTGGCCGTTGATTTGCTATGAGTACCAGCCAAATCAGGGGGTTTCCAGTGCTCGGAATCGAGGCATCAACTTAGCGAAAGGCGAATTAGTTGCCTTTCTAGATGCGGACGACGTTTTTTTTGCCCAATAAGTTAGCCGCTCAGGTTGCCGTGTTCGATGCCCAGCCGGAGCTAGGCATTGTCCATAGTGGCTGGCGGCGAGTTACCCAGGACGGCGACCCCTTAACAGACGTGGAACCCTGGCACCATACGCCGCGCCTGAACCTGGAAAATTGGCTGCGCTGGAAGCCAATTTTACCCAGTGCCATGATGTTCCGTCGCAGTTGGCTAGAGCGAGCCGGAGGCTTTGATCCGCAGTTACACCAGGCAGAAGATACTGATTTAGTGCTGCGGTTGGCTTACTTGGGCTGCAAAGCCGATTGGTTACGGCAGATTACGGTTTGCTATCGTCAACATGGACAAAGTGCCTTTAACCAGAGTTTGGCTCAGGCTAGATCCTTGGAAATCGTCATTGATCGAGTCTTTGCTCAACCAGAACTACCCGTCCCAGTGCGAATGATGGAAAACCATATCCGGTACAACACCTTTGTCTGGATTGCCTGGTTGCTCTATCACACGGGTAGCCCCAAGATCATGGTGCAGTACTTACAACGGTCTTGGCCCTACACACCCTACTCCACTGTTGAGACCATCGTCAACTGGTTGGAAAGTTTTAGCCAGTTTACGAGGGGCGTTGGCGGCAGCCTAGACGCAGATGCCCTAGGGCAGTCACCCGAGTGGCAACAGTTGATGCACTGGGTGCTAGACAGCCCTAAGTGCTAGAGACGAGGGTAGACATCTCAGTTAGGATTTTCTGCATCTGCTTTTGCAGCCATTCTTCGTACAATTCCTCCATTAAGCTGTTTCGAGTTGCCTCATCCAATTGAGCGCTCAGAAGTTTTTCCAGGCGAATAATTACAATCCACTCGTCTAGGGGAAAGGGTGCCCACAGTTGCCCCGGTTGACTCATGCCAAGAATACGGGCAACCGTAGGATGAGGGCTACTCAGGGGAATGGGACCAATTACTCCCCCTCGCTGAGCCTCTGGCCCCTGGGAGTATTGGGTTGCCAGGTCACTAAAGGTCTGCTCTCCCTCCTGTAAGCGGAAATATAACTCTTGGGCAAGGCTGATGTCTTTGGTACGAATTAGGGAATACATCACCCGATCCAGGGCTGGCTTCCGTTTCATAAAGTAGGACTCGACCTTCGACCCAAAGGTGGACTGCTTGAATTGCCCAATCAAAAATTGGCGCACTGCTGCGTCACGCAGATGCTCGGAGGTCATGCCTTGCTGTTGTAGCCATGCCGCTTGGGCTTCGGGAGTCAAGAGTTGATGCTGCTGACAGAAAGCTTCGAGGGCGAGCTGGGGATCTACTTCAGTCTTGGTGAACGGTGCGATCGCGGCATCTAGAACTAAATGACGCACGAATTGGGGCATTAATTGATATCGGCATAAACGATTCGGCAATTCATGGAGGGGAATCACTGTCTCGCCAACTTGGAATCGCTTCACCATATGATCTCTGTCCAAATTGCTTCCTAATTGCAAAAAAGATAATTCGCTGGTATCGGGGTAGTCTCGCCCCCTCAACGAAGCACGATCGGGTTGCGCTGGGCAACGCCATGATTCAGGCACCTCGGTCTCCATTCCCCTGGATAAACCCAATCCTGCCCCCATGGGAGGAATAGGGGACAAAAACTACCTGGATAATTTAGGTATAGCATCTAGCATTGGCCGTTGACCCCTTAGGTCGCGTCATACATCATAGTATTGATACAAGGGTTTGAGGATATTTTTAGGTTTAGTCTGTATCTATATTTAAGCTTCAGGGACTGGGGAGTTAACAGACCGTTCCAGTTTCTTAGCTCATTAGTTTATCTGTGCAATTCAGGATCGATGATGCTGATCCGGTGAACGAGCTGACTTCAATCTATGGAAACTTCAAGCATGGCCTCGACGGTGAATCCAACTGTGAATCCAGAATTAGTGGCTCGTTATTTCACAGAGCAAGCGGCAGCCTTCTTGTCTCAGGGCAAGCATTTAGAGGCGATCGCGGCCTGCGAAAATGCCCTGAGCACCGATGCCAATTCAGCATTGGCCAGCAAACTACTGGGTAACGCCCTCCAGAGTCAAGGCCGCATTCCAGAAGCCATGCAAGCCTATCAACGGGCTGTGACCCTGGCACCGGAAATGGCAGAGGTTCACGCCAATTTAGGGAGCCTGTACGCTCAACAACACCAATGGCAGCAAGCAGTGGCCTGTTTCCAGCAGGCAATTACTTTGAAGCCCGATTTTGCCGGAGCCTATCGTAACCTGGCAAAGGTTTGGACCCAGATTAATGAACCCACCGCTGCCGCCAACTGTTGGTTCCATGCCCTCACCCTGGAACCCGACACGGTTAAACCCGCCGAACATGTCAACCTGGGGAATACCCTGTTGCAGCAAGGCCAACTCCCCCAGGCCATTCGCTGTTATCGTCAGGCCATCCAATTAGATCCCAATTTTGCAGGTGCCTACCAGAACCTCGCGGAGGCCCTGCGCCAGCAAGGAGCCTTAGACGAAGCGGTGGTCTATTACCGCAAGGCCATTGAACTCAATGCCACGGGACAGGGAATCCCCCATACCGTAATCACCAGCCAACCGAACCCGACCGTTAGCCCGGTCAAAAACGGCTACCATCCCAATACTGAAGCCATTGAAGCCCATCTACAAGAGGCTCAGACTTATTATCAGCAACGGCAGTGGCCCCAGGCGATCGCCGCCTGTCAACGGGTACTCCAGATCAAACCCGATGCAGCCCTCGCCTATAAAATTCTTGGGAATTCCCTGCAAGTTCAAGGGCAGACAGAGCAGGCGATGCAATGTTATCAGCAGGCGATCGCCCTCGACCCCAGCATGGCAGAGGTATTTGCCAATCTGGGGAGTCTGTATGCCCAGAAACAACAGTGGCAACCTTCGATTGCCCACTACCAGCAGGCACTGGCGCTCAAACCAGACTTTGCGGGGGCCTACCGCAACTTAGCAAAGGTCTGGACACAGGCAGGTAACCCTGCTGAGGCGGCTGAGTGTTGGTATCAAGCCTTCCAGCTAGAACCTGATCAGAGTAGCCCTGAATCCCTGGTAAACCTGGGCAATTCTCTCCTCACTCACGGAAAGCTAGAGTCCGCGATTCACTGTTATCAAGGTGCCTTGAAGTTAAACCCTCATTTTGCGGGGGCTTACCAGAATTTGGCCGAAGCCCTGGGACGACAAGGGAAATCCCAGGAAGCAACGACCTATTATCGACGGGCCATTGAGCTGATGACGGCGGGGGGAAACACGCCTTCCCAGCAGCTGGAGAGTCTGCCCCCTCCCACTCCCCTGCCGACCCAGGAGAGGTTACCTAGCCCCATTCCCCTGCCTATCCGCAATGGGGTCGTCCCCCCATCCATCGCCCCCAAGCCTGAAGATTCAAAGCCTGAAGATCCAGGCATCTACCTTCAACAAGCGAAAACCTATTATCAGCAGCAGGCATGGAGTCAGGCGATCGCCGCCTGTGAACGAGCTTTGCAACTGAAACCTGATCTTGCTGTGGCTGGCAAGATGATGGGCAATTCTCTGGAAGCCCTGGGACGGATTCCGGAAGCGATTCGCATCTATGAACGCGTGGCGCAAATTGAACCCAACCTTGCGGAAGTCCAGGCTAAACTAGGTCGCCTCTATACACGGGAACAACAGTGGCAGTCGGCGATCGCCTGTTACCAGCAAGCGATCGCCCTCAAACCCAGCTTTGCGGAGGCCCACCGAGATCTCGCCACCCTCTGGCAACAAGTGGGGCAGGCCGATGAGGCTAGTGCTGCTTTGTACCAAGCCTTCACCCTCAATCCAAAACTAGCGACGACGGAGGATCTCCTGACGCTAGGCAATACCCTAGTGGAACAGGGGAAGGTGGCAGAATCCCTCGCCTGTTATCGGCAAGCTGTCCAAATGGGTTCTGGCTCCTATGCGGCCTATCACAACCTCGGTGAGTTGCTCAGTAGTCAGGGACAGTGGCAAGAAGCCATTAGCTTTTATCAACAAGCCCTCCAGCAGCATCCTCAGCATCCTGACTCTCTCTACAGTCTGGGTAAAGCCCTAGCAGCCCAGGGTGACGGCGCAGCAGCCATTTCAGCCTATCGGCAGGCCATTGCGGCGAAGGCCGACTTTACCGATGCCTATATCAGCCTTGTCAATTTGCTAGAGCAGCAACAAGACTGGGCAGCCGTTATCCCCTGCTACCAGAAACTCGCAGCACTCCAACCCAACTTCTGGGAAGCCCACCACAAACTGGGGGATGCCCTGCAAAAAGAACAGCGCTGGTCAGAAGCGGCAACGGCCTATCAACAGGCGATTGAACTGAATGAAAACTTTAGCTGGTCTTACAACAATCTTGGAGAAGTGCTGATCAAAGCCGACCGCTGGCAGGACGCTATTGCTCCCCTGCGACGGGCGATCGCGCTCAAACCCGACTTCCACTGGTCTTACTACAGCTTGGCTGAAGCCTTGTTTCACGAACAGGAATGGGGGGAGGCGATCGCTTGTTACCGCCATGCCCGACAATTGGCTGCGGACATTCCCTATCTGCACCAAAAGCTCGGCGATGCGCTATTTAAGCGAGCCCAAGGCGATTTGCGAGAAGCGCTGAATTGCTTCAATCAGGCAATCTTGGAAAATCCAGATGACTTGCAAAACTATCATAAAGCGCTGGAAATTAAACCCGATGATACGGAACTATACCTGAAATTGGGGAATGTGCTGTTCCGCCATCATCAGTTGGATGGTGCCATTGTTTTTTACCAAATGGCGCTGCAACTGGAACCCGATAATAGCAGTATCACCTACCTACTGAACCAAGTGTTGTTCAAAAAGAACCATGGCTAGCTGAATGAGCCTAGCTCAAGATTCTAGGCATTTGCATTCCCTAGGGGATGGACTGCACGCTTGAATAGGCGACCGCCATTCCACGGGAGATAGCGGGAAACACGCTATAGTGACGGGAGAGTTTTACAGTAGTCGCGTTGTGCTCTATGGCATTAGAAGACAAGGATTCGGGTACCGCTTCTCCGTTTAGTTTGGGGAATTTTCTCCGGGAGAATGTGCCGATCCTGGTTCTTGCCCTATTCTTGGCTGTTTTGATTCGCGCCTTGGTAGCTGAGCCGCGGTTTATTCCCTCGGATTCCATGCTACCCACCCTGCAAGTAGGCGATCGCCTGATTGTTGAAAAGCTATCCTATCGATTTCGCCCCCCTGCCAAGGGGGACATTGTTGTGTTTGAGCCGACCCCCCCAGCTGCAAGTTTTGGGGTTTCATGCCGATGATGCCTTTATTAAGCGCGTGATTGCAGCCTCGGGCCAGACAGTGGCGATCGCCCAGGGGAGGGTCTATCTGAATCAGCAACCCCTCCAGGAAGCTTACATTGCCGCAGCTCCAGAGTATCGATGGGGGCCGCAGCAGGTACCCGACCAGACTTATTTTGTCATGGGGGATAATCGCAACAATAGCAATGACTCCCACATATGGGGATTTCTCCCACAGCAGAACATTATTGGTCGTGCCTGCTTTCGCTTCTGGCCCCTGAATCGGTTTGGCCCCGTCGGTTAGGTTGGCCTCAAAACCGCAGGTAGTGCATTAACTCTGTCACCAAGGTCGCGGGCAGGGAGAGCCGTTGTTGTAAATCAGCTAGATTGCGATAAAGACCCGTTTGCTGCCGTTGTTCGACGAGGGCTTTTGCCAGCCCTGCATCCATCCCCGGAATTGCCAGTACGTGCTCAAGGGCAGCGGTGTTGACATTCACTGTGGTCACAGTAAAGATACTGTCGGCATCATAAAAATGAAAGCTTAAAACGGGTTCTAAAGGCTTCAGCCGCTGCACAGGTAGGCTCAAAGCAGCCGCCAGATCTTCTAAGCAGTGGAACTGAACCCCTGATTGACTCAGATTGACTAGCATTCGGGCTTGATGAATCGAGAGACCGGGTAATCGCAACCAGTCATCCACACAGGCTTGATTGGCATCAATTTTGACCCCTAGGGAGGCGGCAATCTGAATTTCCTGGAGCGATCGCAGCCGATAATAGGGATCATTGAGAATGCGCGATCGCAGGGAGGCAGGGAAGGGGTTCAAAGCTTCAGCAGCGGGGAACAGTTTTTGGATACTCTATCATGGTGACGCATCCTCCCGAAGATCTGCGGGACTTCAACTTTGCAAGGGGGGGATTTATGTCCCTTCTAATCATCAAATCGATCTATAGACATGAGCATATTGACAAGAATTCAATACAAATTGCGCCAGTCTGGCGTGCGGGGTCTTGTCGCGAGTGGGTTGCGCTATCTGGCAAATCGCATTGACCCTAAGCTGGGACACAACAACGCAGGGAAACAACAAACCAATGAATTTCTTACATGGGTTCGCTTCGCAGTCCCAGGGATGTTGGGGCAGGGCAATGTAGACGCAATGGAGTATGCGGTGGCGAACATGCCACCGGGGAAGCCAGTATTGGAAATCGGTTCATTTTGTGGCCTATCGACTGTCGTCTTGTCTTCCTTGCTTGACAAGCACTCGAAGAATAATCCGATTTTTACTTGCGATAAATGGGAATTTGAAGGCCAACAACTTGGAGCGCCTCTCGGAGACTCACCATCCGTTACTCATGATGCTTATCAAGCATATGTGAAAAGTACATTTATTCGCAGCATGCAGACCTTCACTGCCAACAGACTACCCTATACTATCGAGTGTTTGTCTGACGAATTCTTTCTCGGCTGGTTTAATCACCAGAAGGTTGTTGATGTATTTGATCGCCCAGTAACGCTTGGGGGTGAGATTAGTTTTTGTTACATTGATGGGAATCATACGTACGAGTTTGCAAAACGAGATTTTGAGAATACTGATAAGGCGCTGGTTTCCGGCGGATTCATTCTTTTCGATGACTCTGCTGACTTTAGTCACTGGGAAGTCAATCAATTAACTCGGGAAATTGCCTCAGGGCATCAATATAAATTGGTTTCAAGAAATCCAAATTACCTTTTCCGAAAGCTGTGAAACAGAACGGAAGATAACAAGCCACAGATGCGCGTGATCTTTAGACAATTTGATCGAGTAATTGTCGCCGTTTTTGCTCAAACTCGTACTCAGAAATCAGCCCATCCTCCCGCAGTTGATCCAGTTGACGCATCGCTCCCGCTACATCTTCAACCCGTTGGGCGATGGCGGTAGGGGGTGGCGAGATCGAGGCGGCAGGATACTGGGATAGGATCGGGACAACGCCGCCATTAAAATTGGCATCAAACTGTGTTGGGTCTTGGGTGAGGTACCAAACCCCTTCGATGGCACTGGCTACATGGGGAATTGGCGTCCAAGACAGCAGCAGGTACACCACGCCCCAACCAAATTGCCCCAGATACAGCTTGTGGAGCCCAGCAACGGGAATCACGGTGCCGATGAAGGCCAGAAGGATAGCAATCATCCGACTTTTGGGCTTACTCAACATACTGAAGCACAACAATTGCAACCACTTACTTTGAAGATGACAGATCCCCCATCACTCTGCCACTCTCTGGGGCAAATCACCGCAACTTTGCCCTCGGATATCTGGTCTTGTAGACTCAGAAATCTCGCCAGAGTTCCGGGCGATGGCCGGAGGCCGATCTAGCGACCGAGGAGTGACTCCGCCCATGACCATGGTGGAATCATGGTTTAATTCAGGTAGATCTGCCCTGGAATTTAACCCATTTTTATGCCGCTGCCGACCGTTATTCTCCCTGGATATTTTGCCGGTGCGGAAGCCTATCGTGGCCTGGAGCAGTTTTTCCAAGCCAAGGGATATCCAGTGGTCACAGTGCCACTGCGGCGGCAGGACTGGCTGCCGACGGTTGGTGGACGTTCCATGGCTCCAATTTTGCAGCCCCTCGATCGCACCATCCAGCAGGTGCTGCAACAATACCAGGTATCCCAGGTGAACCTGGTGGGGCATTCGGCCGGGGGTTGGATTGCCCGGATTTATCTGGGGGCACAGCCCTATTGGGGGCGTTCAGGGGGAGAACCCTGGGCGGCTCACCCTCAGATCAAGACCCTGGTGACCCTGGGCACTCCCCATCGCAGTCGGGAGCGTTGGACACTCAGGAATCTAGACTTTGTAAATACCCATTATCCGGGGGCATTCTACCCTAACGTTCGTTATGTCTGTGTCGCGGGGAAAGCTATCTATGGAGAACGCCGCTGGGGTGCCTGGATTGCTTACAGTAGCTATCAACTGACGGATGGACAGGGGAATGTCTGGGGGGATGGGATTATCCCGATTGCGGCTGCCCACTTAGAGGGAGCCGAGAATGTGGTGCTCGACCAAGTTCAACACTCCCCCAAACCAGGCAGTTTATGGTATGGATCTCCCGAGGTCTTGCCATCCTGGATATCATATTTACAGTAGCAATCTCCATTGGTTTGCCGCTGTTCATTCCCCAGTTTGATCAAGAAGTTCCAGAAGATGATGGTTCCACCAGACTCTAAAAATCAGCAAATTTCAATGACGCCCCTCCTCACCTATCCCGGCTGAAGAGGATGCTGCAGCTCCACTCACCCTATCGCCTGGGGTGATCGTTATTAATTCGGAATTGGAATCTTTATTTATGGGAAAAATTTTAGTCATTGAAGATGAGGATGCCATTCGCTCCAATATCTTAGAAATGCTGGAGGATGAAGGCATGGAAGCCGTCGGAGCTGCCAATGGCCTCCTGGGTGTCCTGTGGGCACAAAATCATGTTCCTGACCTCGTGATTTGCGACATTATGATGCCGGAATTGGATGGGTATGGGGTGTTAACGGCGTTGAAAAGTAACCCGACAACCGAGTTAGTGTCCTTCATTTTCTTGACAGCAAAGGCAGAGAAAAGTGATACCCGTTATGGGATGAACCTGGGGGCAGACGACTACCTAACCAAGCCCTTCACGAAAAAAGAATTACTGTCAGCCATCCATACCCAGCTGAAAAAACATGCAGCAGTGACAACCCGTGTGAATATGGAACGTTATCGGGTTGAGGCCATTGAGCAGCGACTCCAAGAGCTGAATTTAGTCGCCAATGCGGAAGGAGATGTGTTGCGCGACTTCTTTGAACAACTCACCAACCCCGTGACGCGCTGCAAACTCGCCATTTATATGTTGGAAAATGATGCTACCGGTGATGGCCGCAGACCGACTTTAGATCATCGCAGCGATCTCTACCTTGACATTCTCCAAACAGAATTTACCCAGAACCCCGAGTTGTTCCAACAGTGTATTAAATCCCCCCAGCTGCTGTCGCTGTCAACGCTGAAACTTCTGCGCCAGCATGGCTTAATTCCCAGCTAAATGTTGTCAGCCCATGGAGCAGCTAGACGCACCTCTGATCTTGATCGCGGATGACCAAAAGGTTATGCGCTATCAACTCCGTGAGGTGATGGAACAGGCGGGATATCGCGTGCAAGAAGCCTGGGATGGGGGGCAGTGTCTGGAACTCTATAGCCAGAACCAGCCAGACATTGTGTTACTAGATGCCATCATGCCGGTGATGGATGGCTTCACCTGCTGTGCTCAACTTCAGCAACTCCCTGGGGCTCAATATTCTCCCGTACTGATGATTACGGCTCTGGAAGATCAAGAATCGGTGGATCGGGCCTTTGAAGTCGGAGCCACGGATTACATCACCAAACCCATTCACTGGGCAGTACTGTTGCAACGGGTAAGACGCCTGATTCAACAGTCCCGACTCTATCGACAGCTAGAAGCCGCCAACCAAACCCTGGAGATTCGGGTTCAGGAACGCACAGCGGCTTTGCGGCAATCGAATGAGCAACTCCAACGGGAAATTGCCCAACACAAACTAGCACGGGCTGCCTTGCAACTGACCACAGAGCGGCTCCAGGCGGTCATTGATGCTGTGCCGGGACTGGTGTCTTGGATCAGTTCTGATCTTCAGTACCTTGGGGTGAATCGCTACTTGGCCCAGGCCTTTAACCATACCCCTGAGGCTTTTGTTGGTAAGTCTGTTGGCTTTCTAGATGGCGAAACAGAGCTACAAAAATCTGATTTTAATACCTTTGTCCATGAGTTTTTTGCCAGTGAGGTGATTACGGCGACTCGAGAACTGATCGTTGAGATTGAGGCTGTCCCCCAAAACTATTTGGTCATTGCCCAAGCCTATCAACAGGGACAGGCGGCGGTGTTTGTGGGCATTGACATCACTGCTCAGAAACGAGGTGAGGCCGCTCTTCAAGAAAGTGAGCAGTTGTTCCGTTCCTTAAGCGCCTGTTCCCCCGTGGGCATTTTTCTGGCAGATACGACGGGGCACTGTACCTACACCAACCCCTGCTTCCAGACAATCGCGGGCTTTACCTTTGAAGAAGCTTTGGGAGAGGGGTGGTTAGAATTTGTCCATCCCAGTGATCGCCCCCTGGTGGTCAACGAATGGCAAGCCTATACCCAGGAAGCCAGGGAATTCTCCATTGAGTTTCGGTTTCAGCCCCCCGTGGGCTTGGGGCGTTGGGTAGCTGCCCGCACCTCTCCCATGTTCACAGACAACGGCAAACTGCTGGGTCATGTAGGAACGGTGGAAGATATTACCGAAAGCAAGCAGGCCGCCGAAGATATTCGCAAGGCATTGGAAAAAGAAAAGGAACTGGGGGAGCTGAAGTCCCGCTTCATTACCATGGTTTCCCATGAACTGCGGACACCCTTGACCACCATCCAATCTTCTACAGAACTGCTGGCGGATGCTGGTTATAAGTGGTCTGAAGAACGGCAGAAGCGTCATTTTCAGCAAATTTACACCGCCATTCATCGCATGACCAGCTTGCTGGGGAATGTTCTAGCCATTAGCAAGGCCGAAGCTGGAAAGTTAGAATATCGACCTACGCTCCTCGATCTGTCCCGATTTTGTCTCGATTTAGTCGAGGAGGTGAAGCAAATTGCCGATAGTAGTCACAACATCCTGTTCTTTCAGGACGGCAACTGCGGGTCAGCTTCGATGGATCAGACTCTGTTGCGTCATATCCTCACCAACTTATTGCTAAATGCCATCAAGTACTCCCCCAACAGCCCCACGGTTTGGTTTAAGCTCACCTGTCAGTCCCAGGAAGCCATATTTCAAATTCAAGATCAAGGTATTGGCATTCCCGAGGAGGACTTGCGACAGTTGTTTGCCTCCTTTCATCGAGCTCGCAATGTGGGAAATATCCCCGGCACGGGTTTGGGACTCGCCATTGTCAAAAACTGTGTGCAACTCCATGGGGGCAAAATTGCGATCGCCAGCAAAGTCGGTAAAGGCACCCGATTTACCATTACCCTGCCCCTCCAGAGCCTCGTTGAACCCCTCACTCGTGAGGTTCTCAATCCCCAATAGCCCTGACAGTGAAGCTGCAACCTGACCTCACTGGTGGCGGATGCGATCGTAAATTGCCACATAGCTCTCACCCGGATGATTCCAGGAATAGTCGTAATCCATGCCCTGGGTAACCAGTTGGGCAAAGGCTTGGGGATGGTGTTGCCACAGTTCCAGGGCGCGATCGATCGCGGATTCGATGGCAGTGTGATCCGTCTGGAAGAAAACATAGCCATTGCGTGCGTCTGGGGGATGAGACTCGTCGTAGTCGCGATCGAAGACCGTATTCACCAACCCGCCCACACCCCGCACAATTGGAACCGTGCCATACTTCAAGCCAATCATCTGGGTCAATCCACAGGGCTCGTAGTGGCTGGGAACGACAATCATATCGGCACCCGCATAAATCAGGTGGGAGAGTTCTTCGTTAAAGCCCAGTTCTAAATGCACATCTGGATGGTTGTTCAAATGCTGTTTCTCATGCCAGAACCAGGAATGAATTCCCGGTTCTGTTGCTGCCCCCAGCAAGACAAACTGAGCCCCCTGTTGCAGGGCATAGTAAATGCCATGGTGAACCAGATGCACCCCTTTTTGCTGGTCGAGACGACCAATGTAACAGATGATGGGTTTGTCAGTATCTTGCAACAGCAACCGTTGCCGCAGCGCCTGTTTATTTTTCACCTTGCCTTCCCGATTTTCTGCGGTGTAAGGGTGAGGAATGTAGCGATCAATTTCGGGATTCCAAATATCGTAGTCAATGCCGTTTAAGACACCGGAAAATTTATGTTGATGCAAGTGGAGCGTATGCCCCAATCCACAGCCCATATCTGTGTAGTGAGCTTCCCAGGCATGATTGGGAGAAACCGTCGTCACGTAGTTTGAGAACACAATTCCCCCCTTCATGTAGTTCAAAGCAAAGGGATTAAAATTGTCTTTGAGCCGTTCGTCCTGAAAATAATAGGTCGCATTATTCAGTCCCGTAGCCTGGAGGATGTCAGCCCCGGCGATTCCCTGATGTTTGAAGTTGTGGATGGTATAACAGACACGCTGATGTTCCATCCCATGGTACTTATACATCTCAAAAAGCATGACGGGAATTAGTCCCGTTTGCCAATCATGGCAATGGATCACATCTGGGCGTTTGTTACTTTTTAATAAAAACTCCAGCGCTGCTTTACTAAAGAAAGCAAATCGCATCGGGTCATCTGAGCACCCGTAATAGCAGCCGCGATTAAAGAAATAATCATCCGAGTTAGGCTCAATAAAGAAGCACAGCCGCCCATGAACCCAACCACAATCGACCTGACAACGAATTGCCCCGTCATACCAGGGAACTAACAAGTCACGGTAGGCATCATGGAGTCCCCAAATGTGGTCATACCGCATACAGTCGTACTTGGGCAGAATCAGCTCAACGGTATGACCGCGATTCTCTAACTCCCGACTGAGTCCATAAACCACATCACCCAAGCCTCCAGCTTTGATGACAGGGGCACACTCAGAGGCAACCTGTACGATGTACATCCCTACTCCTTACTGAAATGTCAACAGATCAACTGAACTTCACAAAAGTATATATTTTTTGGGTAAAGAATGTGGACGAATTGCTCCTATGGAACCAGCCCGGAGAAACCGCAATGACTGGAGAGGGTTCTAGCGACCGAGGAGCAGCTATACCAATGACTATCACCAAGTTAGCCCTAGGATTCAACCTACATCCCTGGGTCAGGGTTGTCGAATATGATCAACCATGAATTCGCTAAGCATGGGGTGAAACAAGAACCCATTGGCACTCACTGAGGAAAATCGATGTCTGCACAACTAAGGTCTCCTGGTTTATCGAATTTAGAGGCAATGAATTCCGGTTTACCCAATATTTGTGGGCAGGAAGCGGCAATCAGTGCCGTCGTGAATCATCCTGATCCGGTATTTTTATCCACGACAAATCTCCGCCAGGAAGATATCACCGCAGGATTTGCCTGTGCGTTGCACATGCATCAGCCCACCATTCCGGGAGGCACCCAGGGTGCCTTAATCAGCAACCTTCAGTACATGTTTGAGCACCCAGGGGAGGGTGATAACCATAATGCCAGTGTGTTTGCCTGGTGTTACTCCCGCATGGGGGACTTGATTCCAGAATTAGTCTCCCAGGGATGTAATCCCCGCATCATGCTTGACTACTCGGGCAATCTCCTGTGGGGACTGCAGCAAATGGGTCGCCATGACATCCTCACCCGTCTGAAACGCATCACCTGTGAGTCCCAATATCAGCCCTATGTGGAATGGCTGGGAACCATGTGGAGTCATGCGGTGGTTCCCTCCACCCCGATTCCTGATATCAAGCTGCACATTCAAGCTTGGCAACAGTCCTTCGCTGCGATTTTTGGGGAGGCAGCTCTGAAGCGGGTGAAGGGCTTTTCCCCCCCGGAAATGCATTTGCCCAATCACCCAGACACGCTGTATGAGTACATCAAAGCCTTGAGAGATTGCGGCTATCGCTGGCTGATGGTTCAAGAGCATTCCGTTGAAAATCTAGATGGGTCAGGATTACGGCAGCAACAGAAATATATTCCCCATCGCCTGGTAGCTCGGAATTCCCAGGGTGATAGCGTCTGGATCACGGCGCTGATTAAAACCCCAGGGGTCGGATACCAAGTTAGTAGCTCAGATGCAACCTTACTTTGAAGCCAAAGGATGGGGCAGACAGACCCTAGGCGATCGCACCATTCCCTCCCTGGTGACTCAAATTGCCGATGGGGAAAACGGTGGGGTGATGATGAATGAATTTCCCCGCGACTTTCCCAGAATTTGGCAGGAGATTCGCCAACAGGGTGACGGGCGCTCCGGTGTCGTGGGTTTGAATGGCACGGAGTACTTAGAAATGATCACAGCAGCGGGCGTCAGTCCCGAAGATTACCCAACCTGTCAGGCGGTACAGCAACACCAGATTTGGCAGCGCGTCAACCCGGAAGAGGCCACCTCCGCAGCGGTGGAGCAGGCAATCCAGGATCTGAAGCAAACCGATCACCGCTTCCACATGGATGGGGCATCCTGGACTAACAACCTCAGTTGGGTGGCCGGCTACGAAAACGTTCTCGAGCCGATGAATCAACTCAGTGCGGCCTTCCATCAGAAATACGATCCACTGGTGCAATCTGACCCCAATGTTACCCAGCGGCCTGACTATCAGGAAGCCCTGTTATATAACCTGTTGCTACAAACCAGTTGTTTTCGTTACTGGGGTCAGGGTGCTTGGACGGAGTATGCCCGTGAGATCTATCGTCGCGGAGCCGCCTTATTGACTTGAGGATCGGTGCCGTCAGGTTGGTCGTCGATAACTAGGCTCGATCAGGACAGCGAAGCGATCGCTGTGAACTTGGATGATCCAGCGAAGGATGGTTGGAGCTGTTGCACTTTGCGGCTGAGTAATGCCTCCACTAGCTGCTGGAGCGCCTCCAGATCAGCTGGGTCAGTTTGCTGCGACCACATGAGGTCATTCAGTTGCTGTTCTTGGGGGAAGGTGAGGACTCGACTTTCCAATACGGTCTCAATCAAAGTTTGAAGCTTCATCATGGCTCTCCATCACGGTCAATTCAGCTGCTCCTAGTTTGCGGGAATCAGCATCAGGCTGAATTCGCAGCTTCACGGATTTTTGCGGGGTCGGGTGCCGATCCCGTGGCGGACAACCCCATTCCTTCGGGGTTCTGCGGAGAGCTTTCTTCATGTTTTGCAACAATTGCACCTCTGGTACTATAGTCAGACGAGCCCCTTCAGCGTCATGCAATTTCTATCCCTGGTATGTCTACACCCGAGAAGCTGTACGAAGGTAAGGCAAAAATCCTCTATAAAACTGAGGATCCAGACATCCTATTAACCGTTTTCAAGGACGATGCCACGGCCTTTAATGCCCAAAAGCGGGGCAGTATTTCTGGGAAGGGGGAGATGAACTGCGCGATTTCGAGTTATCTATTCCAGGAGTTAGCGGCTAGTGGCATTCCCAATCACTTTATTGATCGGCCCACGGCAACTGAAATGCGGGTACAGGCTCTGAAGATCGTGCCCTTAGAGGTGGTCGTGCGCAACATTGCTGCGGGGAGCCTGTGTCAGCAAACGGGGCTGACCTTGGGCACGATTTTGCCCTATCCCCTCGTCGAGTTCTATTACAAAAATGATGCCCTAGGAGATCCCCTGCTCACCCGCGATCGCCTACTGCTGCTGGAATTGGCTACACCGGATCAGATCGAACAATTGCAGCATCTGGCACTGCGAGTCAACGAGATGCTCTCAGCATTTTTTCAAAGATGTGCTATTAACCTAGTGGACTTCAAATTAGAGTTTGGCCTCGATCGCCAACAAAATCTCATCTTGGCGGACGAAATCAGTCCCGATACTTGCCGTCTCTGGGATCAAACGGTGAATGACCCCAATCGTCGCATCTTGGACAAAGATCGATTTCGTCAGGATTTAGGTGAAGTGGCGGCTGCTTACCAACTCGTTTTAGAGCGGGTATTGACCCAGGTCACCACCCAGGGTGTCTAAGCAAAATAGAGGGCTTGACCCTTTCCGTAGTCCCAGGTTGGCAGCAGCTGTCTCGGCGCTGACCAACGTTATGACTCCTAAACGGTCTTTTCAGGCAACCTGCCAATCTGACAGAGCCGCGATGCGGTAGAATTTCACCATTTGCTTTGCCCTGCTGGCCGATGGATTTTATGGACCTGTCCAAACACAGGATGTGGTGTGGAAGTGCTTATTAAATCGAACAAAATGCGCCTATCTCCCGTATTGGTGGCAGCCGTTGCGACAACGGCAACCCTTTGCGCTGCCAGCCCCACCCGAGGACAGGCTTTAGATGCCCGACTGCTCGAGACGGAAGCCCTGGTAGCTTCCCAGGTCAACGAGCCGCATCCTTCAGTGGGGGAAGGATACCCTCAGGCTGCACCCATCCCTGACACGGTGCTAGCACAGCAACCAGCCTCGGCTCCCCCTAGCCCCGCTGCCGATGGGCCTCCACCAGAACAACCCGCTGCCCCAGGAACGCCGTCCCAGATACAGCAGGCTCCCGATCAGTTTCGGTTCAACTTCACCCCCCAGAACACATCTCCAAATCCTATCCAGGTTGATCTCACTCCCCCCCAACCGGCACAACCAACGGTGCCGTCTCCCATTCAGACTCAACCCGCTGCAACCGATGAGTCAGAACCCCGGGTTTTGGTTTCAGAGGTGTTCGTTGAGGGGGTCGATGGCACCCTCCAAGATGCGGTTTATGGAGCCATCCGTACCCAGCCAGGGAGAACTGCAACCCGCTCCCAACTGCAAGCGGATGTGAATGCAATTTTTGCCACAGGTTTTTTCGCCACTGTCCGGGTTGACCCCTCGGATACGCCCCTGGGAGTGCGCGTTACCTTTGTGGTTCAACCTAATCCGGTGTTGACGAAGGTACAGGCCACTGGCATTAAGGTGCTGCCACCCGCTGTAGTTGAGAAAATCTTCAGCCCCCAGTATGGCTCGACGTTAAGCTTCCGCAAGTTGCAGGACGGCATCAAAGAGCTGAATAAGTGGTATCAGGATAACGGCTATGTGCTCGCCCAGGTTGTCGGTTCTCCCAAGGTGGCAGATGACGGCACCGTCACCCTGGAAGTTGCCGAGGGTCAGATTGAGGAAATTAAGATTCGCTATGTCAGCAAAGAGGGCGAAGAAGTCGATGCCAAGGGGCGGCCAATTCGCGGTCGGACTCGCCCCTATGTGATCACCCGTGAGTTACAGCTGAAACCGGGAGATGTCTTTAACCGTAATACCATTCAAACCGATCTACAGCGGGTGTTTGGTTTGGGAATTTTTGAGGATGTGAAGGTTGCCCTCAATCCCGGTAAGGATCCTCGTCAAGTTGTGGTGGTCTTGAATGTGGCCGAGAAAAATAGCGGCTCCATCGCCGCTGGTGCTGGGTTCAGTTCTGCCAGTGGTTTGTTTGGAACCCTTAGCTATCAGCAGCAAAATTTCCGGGGCCGCAACCAGAAAATTGGGGCAGAGTTGGTTTTGGGTACGCGAGAATTATTATTTGATTTGAGCTTCACCGATCCCTGGATCAAGGGTGACCCCTACCGCACCTCCTTCACGACGAATATTTTCCGACGGCAGTCCATTTCTTTGGTGTTTGACGGCGATGATACGACGATTCGATTACCCAATGGGGATGAACCACGGGTACAACGGGTGGGGGGGGGCTTTAGTTTTTCCCGTCCCTTGGCAAAAAATCCGTTTGTGAAAGCGAATTGGGTGGCCTCCCTGGGCATGATCTACCAACACGTAACGATTCGGGATGCCGATGGGGTTCTCAGTCCCCGCGCCAATACCGGGGAACTCTTGAGTTTTAGTAACTCCGGGGTGGATGACCTGACCACGATTGTCTTTGGTCTCACCCGCGATCGCCGGAATGATCCGCTCCTGCCCACTAAGGGTTCCCTGCTGCGCATGGGTATGGAGCAGTCGATTCCCGTTGGTTCCGGCAGCATTCTGTTTAACCGTGTCCGCGCCAGCTATACCTACTTTATTCCAGTGCGTTTTGTCAGCTTCAGACCCGGCCCCCAGTCTTTGGCCTTTAACTTCCAAACCGGCGGGGTTTTTGGGGATCTCCCCCCCTATGAAGCCTTTGCCTTGGGAGGGAGTAACTCCGTCCGGGGATATGCCGATGGGGAACTGGGCAGTGGTCGGTATTTTGTTCAGGGTACGGCTGAATATCGCTTCCCATTGTTTTCGATTCTCAGTGGTGCGTTGTTCTTTGATGCAGCCAGTGACCTAGGCTCTGGCAGTTCTGTGCCGGGGGATCCATCCGGTGCGCGGGGTTTGCCGGGTAGTGGCTTTGGCGGAGGTCTAGGGGTTCGTATTAATTCACCCATTGGCCCCATCCGCGTTGACTATGGTATTAACAACGAGGGGGATGGTCGCTTTTCCTTCGGGATTGGACAGCGGTTCTAATGCAATCAGCAGCAGACTCCCAGCACCTGCAATCGCCTGGGGAACTTAGAATGCCAGTGGGAATCCGGTCGCAAGTCCAGCACACACTCCGGGCCGTAGTCGAACAGGTTGGGATTGGTCTCCATACCGGCCAAACGACCCAGGTGCAAATTTGTCCGGCAGCGATTGATCGGGGTCGGGAGTTTGTGCGAGTTGATCTACCGACTGCGCCGACGATTCCAGCAGCGATTGGGCAGGTGTATCCAACGGCGCTTTCCACGGAGTTGGCGGTCGGCGAGGCCAGAATCCGTACCGTGGAGCATTTATTGGCCGCGTTGCTGGGGTTGGGGGTGGACAATGTTCAAATTCGGGTGGATGGCCCCGAAATCCCGCTATTGGATGGCTCGGCTCAGGGTTGGGTGCAGGCGATCGCCGCCGTGGGCTTGCAATCTCAAGCCGTGCCTCGCTCCTGGGCTGTCCTAAGGCAACCCCTGTGGGTGCAGCAGGGAGATGCCTTTGTGGCTGCCCTTCCGGCTGGGGAGCATCGCTTTACCTATGGTATTGACTTTGAACTGCCCGCTATTGGCAATCAATGGCACAGTTGGTCCCCCACGGAAACCGCAGCTAGCTTTACAGAAGCGATCGCCCCAGCGCGTACCTTTGGGTTAGCCCATCAAATTGAGTACCTGCGAAGCCAGGGCTTGATTCAGGGCGGCAGTCTGGAAAATGCCCTTGTGTGTGGGCCAGAGGGATGGCTCAACCCCCCCCGTGCGATTTTTGAATGAGCCGGTGCGCCATAAACTTCTAGACTTATTAGGAGATCTCAGTTTATTGGGGACACTGCCCCAGGCTCACTATCTAGCCTATAAGGCCAGCCATGCCTTGCATTTGCAGTTGGCGCAATCCCTGGTCTCTCAGATGTCCTGAGCCGTCCCTGCCATTGATCTAGATCAGGAGATCCTCCCTATCCGCACCTATTGATGTCTGCCCTATGTCTCCACTGACTGATACCCATACCACTACACCGAGTACACCCGCCGTTCCCCTTGATACACCTCTGGCAGCACCTGCCACCATTTTCACCGTTGAGGATATCCACAAACTGCTCCCCCATCGCTATCCCTTTGCCTTGGTGGACAAGATTATTGAGTATGTTCCGGGGAAACGGGCAGTGGGGGTGAAAAATGTGACCTTCAATGAGCCGCATTTCCAGGGGCATTTTCCCGGTCGCCCGATTATGCCAGGGGTGTTAATTGTGGAAGCCATGGCCCAGGTGGGGGGGTGGTCATGACCCAAATGCCAGAGATGCCGCAGGGAGGACTGTTTTTGTTCGCTGGGATTGATGGTGTGCGCTTCCGTCGCCCGGTGGTACCGGGGGATCAACTGATCCTGACCGTGGAACTGCTCTGTATCAAACGCCGTCGCTTTGGCAAAATGCAGGGGGTTGCCGAGGTCGGCGGTCAGCGGGCGGCAGAAGGGGAGTTGATGTTTTCCCTCGTAGATTAGCGCCTCCTCATTGGTGAATGGCTAGCATTGTGTCATTGTTCTCCAGCATCCCTAGACAACCTGCTTCTCTCTCAACCTCGCAGCCAGTCGCTTCTATGACAACCTTGATCCATCCCACTGCTGTTATCCATCCCACGGCTGAGATCCACTCGACGGTTCAGGTTGGCCCCTATGCTGTGATTGGAGCCGATGTCAAAATTGGAGCAGAAACCGTGATTGGGGCCCATGTCGTCATAGAAGGGCCGACAGAGATTGGCGATCGCAATCAAATCTTTCCGGGGGCTGCCATTGGGATGGAGCCCCAAGACCTCAAGTACGACGGCTCTCCGAGTTGGGTGAAGATTGGCAATGACAATCGGATTCGGGAATATGTCACCATCAATCGCGCCACCCGTGCCCCGGAAGCTACCCTGATTGGCAACAACAATCTCCTGATGGCCTATGCCCATGTGGCCCACAATTGTGTGCTTGAGAATCAGGTGATCATTGCCAACGGTGTCGCCTTGGCAGGGCATGTGCAGGTAGAATCCCAGGCTCGCATTAGCGGCATTCTGGGAGTGCATCAATTTGTGCACATTGGGCGACTGGCCATGGTGGGGGGGATGAGTCGGATTGATCGGGATGTACCGCCCTATATGCTGGTGGAGGGCAATCCCTCCCGGGTGCGATCGCTCAACTTAGTAGGACTGCGACGAGCCAATTTTACGGAACTCGAGGCGGGACAGGTGTTTCAATCCCTGAAAAAGGCCTTTCGTCTGCTCTACCGGGAGGGCTTACCCCTGAGTGCAGCCCTAGACCAACTGGATTTGCTCCCCGATAGCGAGCCCTTGCAACATCTGCGCCAGTTTTGCCGTAGTGCACAAACCCCGGAACGGCGGGGCTTGATTCCCAGTCGCCGTTCCGCAGCCATGGAATCCTGATGACCCGCATCTTTATTAGTACCGGGGAAGTCTCTGGGGATCTCCAAGGTGCGCTGTTAATTGCTGCTTTGCGTCGTCAAGCTCAGCAACTGGGAATTCCCTTGGAAATTGCCGCCCTCGGCGGCGATCGCATGGCAGCGGCAGGGGTCGACCCTGTTGGGGAAAACCCAGCCACATTGGCTCCATTGGACTCCTGGAATCCCTCCCCTATTTGCTGCCAACCCTGACCGTGCAGCGCCAAGCCAAACGCTATCTGCGGCAGTACTCCCCCGATGTGATTGTCCTGATTGACTATATGGGGCCAAATCTTGGCATTGGGTGGTTTGCCCGTCAGCATTATCCCCAGGTGCCCATCGTCTACTACATTGACCCCCCAGGAATGGGTGTGGTCCCTGAATCAACGCAATACTCGGCGGATTGTCCAGTTCACCGATCAGCTCCTGGCAGTGTTTCCCGGTGAAGCCCATTACTATCAGCAGCAAGGGGCGGCGGTTACCTGGGTTGGGCATCCCCTGTTGGATCAAATGTCCACAGCTCCCAGTCGAGAACAAGCGCGGCTGGCCTTGGGCATTGCCCCCAATCAATGGGCGATCGCCTTGGTACCCGCCTCTCGCCAGCAGGAGTTGCAGACTTTATTACCCGTGATCCTAGAAGCTGCCCGTCAGCTGCAAGCCCAGATCCCCAATACTGACCCCCAGCAACCCTTATTTTGGATTCCCCTTTCTTTAGAAGCCTATCGTGCTCACCTGCAACAGGCGATCGCCGCTGCTGGGTTACGGGCCCAACTGGTGCCAGACAGGGGGCATCCCCAAGGGGATTGGTTACGGCGCTGTGCGATCGCGGCGGCGGATTTAGCCATCACTAAATCTGGCACGGTGAATCTGGAAATCGCTCTCATGCAGGTACCCCAGGTGGTAATCTATCGGGTTAGTCCATTCACCGCTTGGGTGGCGCAGCATCTCTTGAAGTTCTCCATTCCCTTCATGGCCCCCCCTAACCTGGTGACAATGCGCCCGATTGTGCCGGAATTACTCCAGGGAAAGGCCACCGCTCCCAATATTGTCCGGGAATCCTTAGATCTCCTCCTCAACCCTACTCGACGGCAGCAAATTCAGCAGGACTATCAAGCCATGCGGCAGTCTTTGGGGGAGCCTGGAGTTGCCGATCGCGCAGCTCTGGCAATTTTGAAACTAGACCTATTGCGTCAATCAAAATGACTACAACCTCCCAGGTGTAAGCGTTCTGATATAACTGCTTTTTCCCGGGCAGACGAAACTTCCCAGATCTCATCAGTAAGGCTTCTACTTTATGGATCAGACGGCACACCCCTGACTCACTCAGTCTCCATCTGGTGGCCATGGGAATGGATAGGCGATTTCCTGGCTCTAAACCACAGAGTCCTCTGGAGCTTGGGGGGAGGATGCGAGGGGTTTAGGAGAACCCTGATCTGCCGCCGTCATCGGCACCTCCGGGGGAACCTTCACCGCCACCAACTGACCCAGGCCACTGACCCCCCCCCCATTGATCCAGCACATCTCTGACGAGAATTTCCCGCAGCCACACCTGCCCCACCACCGTTAAGGGAATCGCCATCACCAAGCCAAAAAAGCCGAAGATCGTGGCAAAAAAGACTTGGCACAGTAAGGTGAGGGCAGGGAGCAAGGCCACCTGCTGCGCCATGATGTAGGGTGTCAGCAGACTACTTTCAAACTGCTGGATGCCAAAGTAAAGAATCAATACAAATACGGCCTTCAAACCGTCATCCAAGAGGGCGATCGCCATGGGCGGCACGACGCTAAAGGCTGGCCCCACATTGGGGATAAAATTTAGCAGCCCCGCCAGCACGGCATTCGCAAGGGGGAGTTTTACCTGTAATAGGAACAGCCCCAGCCAACTCAGAATCGAGATCACACCCATACTCATCAGTGCCCCCACAATCCAAGCGGCCAGGGCAGTTTCCGTGTGACTTAAGATCTCCGCCATCCGAGGGCGATAGAAGGCTGGGAACAGCCGGATGAACAGCTGGCGATAGCCTTGCGGGTTGGCCAGAAACATCAGGGCCAAGACCAGCAGCAACAGCAGGTTTAACACAAAATTCAAGGACCCAGAAACCAGCACCAGCGACCCCCCCAGCAACCGATTTGCGTAGGGGCGCATCTGCTGCAACAGATGTTCACTGTCGGGGATCACCTCCTCCACCTGTTGGGGCAACTGCACCTTAAAGCTATTCAACCAGTGGGTGATCCGGTCGAGTCCTTGAGGCACCAGCAGTTGGAGCTCCTGAAACTGTTCCGTGAACGGCGGCACGATCAGAAAAAACACCAGGGTGAAGAACAGCACGAGAACGCCTACCGCTGCGAGCACCGCCCAGGGTCGTTGCATTCCCAGCCGTTGCCAGCGCCGGGCCAGACGATTGAGCGCCGTTGCCAGCACCACGGCGGTAAACACCAGTAACAGTAACTGTCGAATCTGCCACAGGATGTATAAGGACAGCATCAATGCGATCAAACCCAGCCATGCGCCAAATTTCACAGCCCAGACTCCCTTGATGAAGGTTCGCGTTGCTCCCAGAGCTGTCTTTGAGCATTGCCTGTGATCGAGAATCGTCGGGCGCGCCAACCTAAAATCGCCGCCATGATCAGCGTCGGCACGACCACCGCGATCGCCGCCGTCGTAGACGTTGCGTTCAGGGGCAGCAGTTTGCCACCATATTTGATCAGCAGGGATAGCAAGACAGAAAGCAGCAGGACTTTGTTAAGAAAACTCAGATTACTACGCATCAGCAGGGAAAATAGGAATTTCAAATCAGATCCAGTGAGATCTACAGTCACATCTACAACTGTGAGCCGACAATAACAACCCCTGTAAAATTGCTCACAATTGAAAATATTATTAACAAAATCAACACATTCGCTAGAATGAGGTGCAAACTACGCAATTGCAAGGATCAATGCCCTTGCCAATGGCTGATAGATCTCCTTCTGGTGGGTTAACGTGTTTTATTGGTACTTGTCAACTATTAAGCCTCCGATCGGGTCGCCAGATAGTGTTAAGCTATCTGACCGGAGGAAAGAGATCTGGCTTTGGGGGAGGGGTTGGCCTCCTCCCGATTTTCCCACCTGTGTGAACAAGCTGTCTTAGCCCCATGACGACTGTACCTGCTCCTAAATCGTCACCCCAGCCTGCGGATCGAAGCAATTCGACCCCCGTGTTTGCCTTGAAGGAACTGGTGGCTCGGTTACACCGGGAACAGCACAAAACCCAGGACTTGCTTAGTTCTCTCGGCTATGCCCTCCGCAGCTTTAACAATTTAAACCAATTTTTGGAACTGATCCCGCTGATGGCGAGCCGCGTCACCGATGCAGACGGGGGGGCATTATTTTTATTCAAACCTAACGGTCAGGTGAGTTTGGCACGTCTGCATTGTCAAGATAGCTCCCACTGTCAAGATATCCGCAGGGCACTGGAAACCGTTTCCCGCCAGGTAACGACTACCTCGTTGGCAACTGCCACCCCTGGCCCCACCGGGGTGATCCCCACCTACAGAGGCATGGCGGCACTGGACTATCAAGTGAGTCATTATCTGGGGTCGGAGATTCAACTGTTTGGCACTGCGATTCTCGTCAAAAATGTGGAACGCGGACGACTTTACGTCTTTAGCGAAGATCCAACCTACGATTGGACTGAAACCCGGCAAAAGTTAGTCCGTCTCGTTGCCGATCAAACTGCGGTGGCGATCGCCAATGAGGAACTCAAGATCGAGCTGCGCAATAAGGAACGGTTGGATCGGGAGTTGGAAATTGGGGCGGAAATTCAGCGCCAACTCCTGCCTCGCCAGTGTCCCCAAATTGCTGGGGTGGCCTTAGCAGCTCATTGCAAAACAGCCAACCGCGTCGGGGGCGACTACTACGATTTCATTCCCGTCCATCATGCCGCTAGCCCGGTAGAAGATAGCCAGTCCAGTTGTTGGGGGTTGGCGATCGGGGATGTCATGGGTAAGGGCGTCCCGGCGGGGCTGATTATGACCATGACCCGGGGAATGCTGCGGGCTGAGGTTTTAAACGGCCACTCCCCCGCCCGGATTCTGCAACATCTGAACTTGGTGTACTACGCAGATCTAGAAAATTCCCACCGCTTCGTTACCCTGTTTTATTCCGAATATGACCCCCAAACCCAGATTCTCCACTATAGCAATGCGGCTCATCATCCGCCCTTACTCTGGCAGGCGGCAACGAATACCATTAAACGCCTGGATACCCTGGGAATGTTGATTGGCTTAGATGCCAGTACCCAATACCAGGATGCTCAGGTGCAGCTCTCCCCCGGTGATACCTTAATCTATTACACCGATGGGTTCACCGATGCGGGGAATCAAAGTGGCGATCGCTTTGATGAAGAGAATCTGATCCGCGCCTTTCGCTGGGCCTGTGAGCATTGCTTGAACCCCCAAGAGATTCTAGAGTATCTATTTGATCAGGTACAGCAGTTTATTGGCTCCCATCGCTGTAACGAAGATGATATGACCTTGATTGTGATGCAGGTGAAACCTCAAGCGGTCAGCAGCTGAAGTGATAGGTAAGTGGGTAGACATCGATGATTGAAGTTGAACATCTCAGTAAAACCTACGGCACCCATCGTGCCATTACCGATGTCACCTTTCGGGTAGAGCAGGGTGAAATTCTGGGCTTTCTGGGCCCCAATGGGGCTGGCAAAACCACCACCATGCGCATCTTAACCGGATATCTCCCTGCCACCGAAGGCACTGCCCGAATTGCGGGCTGGGAGGTGCACGAGAACTCCATGGCGGTGCGGCGACAAATTGGTTACCTGCCCGAAACGCCCCCCCTCTATCCCGAAATGACCGTCGAAGGGTTTCTGCATTTTGTTGCCCGGATCAAAGGGGTGAATGGCGGCGATCGCCCCACTCGAGTAGCAGCCGCCTTGTCCAGTTGTGGGCTGCAAGAAAAGCGGGACGTGTTAATTCGCAAACTTTCCAAAGGGTTCAAGCAGCGGGTAGGGATTGCCCAAGCCATCGTCCATGATCCCCCGGTGATTATCCTCGATGAGCCGACGGTGGGTCTCGATCCGCGGCAGATTATTGAAGTTCGGAATTTGATTAAGAATTTAGGGGGCGATCGCACTATTATTCTGTCCACCCACATTCTGCCGGAAGTCAGCATGACCTGTAACCGGGTAGCGATCATCCATCGGGGTCGGGTCGTTGCCATTGATTCCCCCGATCATTTGGGGTCCCAACTGACGGCGGGCACTGCCTACGAATTGGAGGTGGCAGGGGATGTGCTCCTGGCTCAGCAGACCCTAGAGCAGGTAGCCGGGGTGGAACGGCTGGAAATCCTCAGCAGTGAAGGTCTGGCTGCCGATCGCTGTAAACTGCACGTGACCACAGCGGTAGGCACCGACCCTGGACGAGAGCTGGCTGTGGCGCTGGTAGCAGCGAACCTGGGATTATACGAAATGCGCCGCAGTCAAGCGACCCTGGAAGACGTGTTCCTGCAACTAACCACCGAGGAAACAGCCATCAACGCCACACTGGAGAAATTTGATTCAAGCGAGGACGCAGCAGCCTAAATGAGGATGATCATGGGAAACATTGTGGCTATTTATCGTCGGGAGTTACAGGGGTATTTTGCCTCGCCCTTGTGCTATGCGATTGCTGGCGTCTTTTGGTTCTTGGCTGGCATCTTTTTTGTCTCAGTGCTGCTGGGGCCAGAGGGGATTTTAGTTCAGGCCGCCATGCGGGATCAGCTTGGTGGCGGCACGGCTCCGCCCCTGGATGTTGCCTCCGAATTTCTCAAATTCTTTCTGGGGCTTTTGGGTTCCCTGTCCCTATTTATTCTGCCGATTCTTTCCATGGGGCTGTATGCCGAGGAACGCAAGCGCGGTACCTTAGAACTCTTGGCAACTTCACCGATTACCAATTGGGCGGTCGCCATTGGCAAGTTATTAGCCGTCCTTACCTTTTTTGTCTCGATGATTTTGCCCCTGATGATCTACGAGGCGATCGCCCTCAGTCATGCCAACCCACCCTTTCAACCTGTGTTATTGCTGGTGGGACACCTGGGATTATTGCTGTTGGCTGCCGGGATTTTATCCCTGGGGATGTTCATTTCTTCCCTCACCGACAGCACCATTCTGGCAGCCGTCCTCACCTTTGCTTTGGTGCTGTTTCTCTGGGTGATTGATGTCGTTGCCAAAGGCATTGGCGGCCCCCTGGGGAGTGCCCTAGAGCATCTCTCGTTACTGAGTAACTACAACAATTTGGTGCAGGGTGTGATTGACACCAGCAGCCTGATTCTCTTTGGCAGCTATATTGTCCTTGGTCTGTTTCTCACAGCTCAGTCCATTGATGCCCTGCGATTCCAGCGTTCCTAGACTTAACCCTGTATTGCAGTATTTTCCTCCAACAAACTCAGTGGGATGGTCCGGGAGAATTGATCCCAGGGCAGGGGCGGTACGGTCACCCCTGTCTTCTGTCAGCACCGCTGAAAATAACGGGCGGTGACAGGAGATCATGCCTCTTGGGGGCAGTGAACAAAAAAATACACTCGAATCCCCTACTGAAGCCATTGACTGATTTGCCCCACCCATTCATCAAGATAGGGCTGGTTCAGTGCCAATTGGGGGTGGCAAGTCAACGACAAAGAAGGTATACAACGATCTAGGGATTGATCTCATTAATCCTGCAAGTTACAGACAGTCTCTTCACAAAATTTACAGAAAATTCCAAGCATGACTCTCGGAAAGCTGATGATGAGACTTGCTAATATCAACCTGGGCTTTTCCATATTTTTAGTTGAAGATGATAGACTTTGATCAGAAGTGATCAGGGTTGTGGTGAGGAGTTTTAGCTGTCGATCTCTCAATGTTGGCAATTCTGAATCCGTTGTCTTTCGCAACATTACGGACGGTTCCACTCGCAAGTTTGTCTCATATTTGTAATGTTGAATATTGAGAGAGCAGCCAATTAAATCAACGACTCGTTTGAATATCCAAAGCTCTTAGTTATCAATGCTTTCAGGCAGCATCTATGCAAAAAAACGTTTAGCCTGTTGTGCTTTTTAGATACATTTGAAGTAGGGACTGGTGTGACTAGATCAATACAAAGCCCCTGGCGGCTGATCTAAGTTTTTCGAGGTTCTCTTGAAAATTTAATCCCAGACAGCTACTTCACTCAGTTTAAAAATGGAGGCGAAGCTAATGTCAAAAACAATTACGAACCTGACACTCCCGGTTGTGACAGAGGTGGTGGAAACGGTTCTAGAACTGTATCCAGATCATCCTTATCAACAAGCATTTGCATCTCCAGATCTCCGCGATAAGCTGATTGCCCACATCCTCAGCCGCATTCCCAATCAATACACAGCGATTGATAACGACGATGACGATAGTATGCCCAGTCAGCTCTCGTCTTCCACCTATGGCTCAGAATTGAAATTGCAAATTGAATCGATTGTCTATGATGGAATTCAGCACGTCTTTACGGCGAATGCAGAGTGGATTTCCCATCATGTTCCTGAATCAGTGACGGCAGGCACAGATCCCTCCCACTGGTTTGGTTAGCCGTCTGAGTCCAAGGGACAAGGGTTCAGAGGGAGGCTTGGGGGTTGCGATTCAACCCATAGGGGATAGGATCAGTGCGTCCTAGTTCCGCAAAAGCAGTGAGCCGCAGCTGGCAGGCATCACAAGTACCACAGGCCTCATCACCTCCGGCATAGCAGGACCAGGTAAGTTCCCACGGCACCCCTAAGCGATCGCCCAGTTCGATGATGGCTGTTTTTTTTAAGGTGATCAGGGGGGTAACGATGGCGATCGCCGTGCCTTCTCGTCCCTGTTTGGTTCCCAACTGAAAGACGGTTTGCATGGCTTGAATATAGTCAGGACGGCAGTCTGGATAGCCAGAGTAATCGAGACTATTGACCCCGAGATAGACCCGTTCAGCGGCGATCGTCTCGCCATAGGCAAGGGCAAAGCTGAGAAAAATTGTATTTCGAGCTGGCACATAAGTCACAGGAATAGTCTGACTCATCTCCGCCAGAGAACGGCTTTGGGGTAAATCAATTTCGACATCGGTGAGAGCAGAGCCCCCCCACTGCCGCAGATCAAAACTGACCACCTGATGATCGATAACACCGGCACACTGGGCAATGGTTCGGGCTGCGGTTAATTCCCGCCGATGGCGCTGCTGATAGTCAAAGGAGAGGGCATAACAGTCGCAGCCATCTGCTTGGGCTTGGTACAGTACCGTTGCCGAATCCAGTCCCCCCGATAGCAATATTACAGCTTTCACAGTTCCGGCTCCTGGGTTGATCGAGTTTAACTTCATCGTATATTTTCACGATCCGAATCAGGGCGATGGTCAAAGACCGCTCTCCGAGCATCGCCCCTAGTCGGAGGGAGATCTTCTTGACTAAACCTTGACTAAACAATGAGTGATGCCATTACGGGGCTGAAGACCGTAACCTTGCACCCTCCTCAAGATGGCAAGATCGCCCATTTTTAGGGGTTTTCGTTGCCGGGATATCCACGTAGGATGGGATCAATCTAGGTAAAGCAGGCGACGCTGATGAACAGCAATGATCTGGCACAATACCTCGAAGCAACGGATAGTGTTTTCAAACCCTGGCTGCTGATGCGATTCTGTCTTCAAAATCTGAAGCAGCATCCGTCCAGCTTCCCCCCAGAAGATGACCCTCTGGAAATGGCTGATATCCACCCGGATCTTATGAACCTTTGGGAAGGGTGGCAGGGAGTTGAAGATGAAGTCTTCTAAACCTTCCCCTCGCAACAAAAACATGACTAGATCGAACAAGCCAACGGTTGAGATCAACCTCAGTGACCCACAGTACTACTACAACCGCGAAGTCAGCTGGCTGGAATTTAACAATCGGGTTCTCAGTGAAGCCTTTGACCCCCGCACCCCTTTACTGGAACGCCTGAAGTTTCTCGCCATCTTCAGCTCTAATTTAGACGAGTACTTCATGGTCAGGGTTTCAGCCATTAAAGAACAGATTGAGGCAGGGGTGACCCAACTCACTCCCGATGGTTTAACCCCTTCAGAACAACTTGCAACCATCTATCAACGGCTGCGTCCTACGGTGATCAAGCAGCATCAACACTTTGAGCAGGAACTCCGACCCTTACTTGCTGCCCAGGGCATTCATCTCTTAGACTACATTGATCTCAGCCAGGAACAACGCACCTACCTTCAGAATTATTTTGAACAACAAATTTTCCCGGTGCTGACCCCTCTGGCCGTTGATCCAGGTCATCCTTTTCCCTTCATTTCAAACCTCAGTCTCAATTTGGCAGTCGTGGTCAAAGATGGGGAAACGGGAGCCGAACTGTTTGCCCGGGTCAAAGTTCCCAACTCCCTGCCGCGAGTTTTTATCGTTGCCAGAGGAGTTGCGCCTCACCCATGAAAATCAGCCAGTGGCTTGGACTGGGGTGCCCCTGGAACAGGTGATCGCCCACAACCTGGAGTTTTTGTTCCCAGGGATGAATATTCAGGAGTACCACCCCTTCCGGATTACGCGGGATGCCGATGTGGAACTGCAAGAAGATGAGGCAGATGATCTGTTGCAGGCGATTGAAGAAGTGCTCCGCCAGCGACGCTTTGGCGGCTCTGTGGTGCGCTTAGAAATTCAAGCTTCCATGCCAGAAACCGTTCGCAATACCCTGATTCGAGGGCTGGGAGTGGAGGATCGAGAGCACTACAGTGATGTTTATGAGGTCGAGGGGATGCTCGGCTTGCGGGATCTCTTTGCCTTTATGGACATTCCCCTGCCCGAACTCAAGGATCCTCCCTGGATGCCAGTGATTCCCTCTCGCCTCCAACGGGTTGGGGATCTGCCTGAGGATGCCGCAGCGGCTGAAGAAGGAGAGGGCTTTTTTGCCGCTATGCGTCAACAAGACCTGTTGGTTCACCATCCCTACCACTCCTTCTCTGCGACCGTGCAACGGTTTGTCACCCAGGCCGCCCATGACCCTGATGTGATGGCGATCAAAATGACCCTTTACCGCACCTCCGGCGACTCACCGATTGTCAATGCCCTGATCAATGCGGCTGAAAACGGTAAACAGGTGGCGGTGCTGGTGGAGTTGAAAGCGCGCTTCGATGAAGAAAACAACATAATCTGGGCGCGAAAGCTAGAAAAAGTCGGAGTGCATGTAGTCTATGGGCTGCTGGGGTTGAAAACCCACACCAAAATTGCCCTGGTTGTCCGCAAAGAGGCCGATCGGATTCGCCGCTATGTCCATGTCGGCACGGGTAACTATAATCCCAAAACTGCCCGGTTATACACCGATCTGGGACTGTTGAGTTGCCGAGAGGAATTGGGAGCCGACTTGACCGAATTGTTTAATTATTTAACCGGTTATTCTCGGCAGCAGACCTATCGCAAGCTATTGGTAGCTCCAGTGAGTTTACGCGATCGCATGATTGCCATGATTCGCCGCGAAGCCGAACACTGCAAACAAGGATTTCCGGGTCGAATTGTTGCCAAGATGAACTCTCTCACCGATGTCCAGATGATTACCACCCTCTATGAAGCTTCCTGCGCTGGGGTAAAGATTGATCTGGTGATTCGGGGGATGTGTTGTCTGCGACCTGGAATTCCCAATGTCAGCGAGAATATTCGCGTTATCAGTATTATTGGGCGCTTCTTAGAACATGCCCGCATCTTCTATTTTCAAAATCAAGGGCAGGAGGAAGTTTTTATCGGCAGTGCTGACTGGATGTCTCGGAATTTGAATCGGCGGGTGGAAGCAGTGGTTCCCGTCGAAGATGCCGAAATTGCCAAGGATCTCCAGGAAATTCTTGGGGTGATGCTGGCAGATAATCGCCAAGCCTGGGATATGCAGTCCGATGGTCACTATATTCAGCGCCAACCCTCTCCCAACACACCGGAGCAAAGTTCCCAACGCTTGCTGATGGACATGGCGTCCCAGGAGGCTGCGGGTAAGCGCAGTTGAGTCAGGAGGGTTGATCTTCCAGGGCTTCCACCGCTTCAATCAACGATCTCACCACGGGGGTGCCTTGGGATGGCTCAAACCCCAGGGGAAACTTACCTCGCACTAACATCCGCAGACCCAGGGGGCCTAAACTCATCAGCCCCCGCAGATCGCGGAAGGAATTACTGACCACCTGCAGCCCAAAACGACGCTCATCGACCCAGCCCCCCTGTTTGACCAGATGAATCAAGACCTTGCGATGGCGAATCCATCGGCTTGACTGAGCATCTTTGCGGTCGAGAATTTGCTGCTTAATCTTGCTAATTTGATCCAGGGGCGCGACTTCCATGGGACAAACACTATTGCAGTAAAAACAGCGAGTACAAGCCCAAACACCCTGATCTTTCTGGTTGTAGGCCTCCAAGCGTTGCTCCCGCTGCTGATCCCGTGAATCTGCCACAAGGCGATAGGCCTTTGCGAGGGCATGGGGACCCACAAACTCTGGGTTGACCTCACGGGCATTACATTCCGAGTAACAAGCACCACAAAGGATGCAATTGCCCGTTTGATCCAATTGACTGCGGGCTTCCGGTGTTTGTAAAAACTCTCGTTCCGAAATGTGGCGAGCGGCGCTGCTGACATAGGGATCAACCGCACTGAGGTGGTTCCAGAAACTTTTCATATCCACCACCAAGTCTTTAATCACAGGCATATTACCCAGGGGAGCAATCGTCATTACAGGCTGGCTAGATGCCCCAGGATTGACTGCTAGCGCAGTTGCTTGGTGGGCAATTTGGTTGAGTCTCGTCAGCTCACTGCCAACATTTTCTTTGCATGCCAGCGCCGAGCGACCATTGATGCGCATCCCACAACTTCCACAAATTGTGTTACGGCAGTTGCGACGAAAGGCAACACTCCCATCCTGCTCCCATTTGATTTGGTGGAGACAGTCTAAGATCGTCATTCCGGGGTCTACCTCCAGCTGATAACTTTGAAAGTGAGGTACCGTGTTTTGATTTTGTCGCCAAATCTTAAAAATGACTTGCATGAGGCTCTCGTACAGTTATGGGGTAGGTGCTATCGGCCTGGATCGCTGAAAATTTAGTTTCAGTCTATCGGTTCTTCCTAATGGCAGACAACGCTGGGGTCTATCGGGCTGTTCTTAGCAAAAATTAAAATATCACCGAACCAGAATCCAGCGATCGCCATAGAGTCTGACATCAGGATCAATCCATCAACACCATCTGCATCGGGGTTTCCCCAGGCTGCCTAATGAGATTCTGGTCTCAAGGCTTGTGAAATAACAGGCAATACCTCTAGAAAAACCTATTCCCTGGAATTACGCCCTGAAGCTTTACCCAAGGTGGAGCCTGTCTCCCAGCCTGTTTTACTTAAGAATATACTGACATAATTTTAGATGCCAAAGACCATTTTTTTTGACAGAAATCCGTCTGAAAAGGTAGCTCTGGTGGTCGCTTCTAGGCTGAGAAAGACTGGCAAAACCAATTCTCGTTCCAAATTACTCTGGTTACAGCACTGATTTCTTGATCTGGGAAGCTGACTTTTCCCCCCTTCTCAAAAAGTCATTGCCACAATTGAGAGTTTTGAGGATATATTAATTTATTGAGTCTGTAGATTGGGGTCAAACACGATTCACCACTCGCAACGCTAAAGGATATTTTCTAAGATCATGACTGAACCCGCAAAAGTTTCCCTAACCGGGAAGGCACTACTTCAAAAAATAAAAGAGCTCTCAGACAAATCAGTGCGAGAAAAAGCCAAGCTCTGTGGCTACTACACTGTTGGCAAGAATGACCAGACACGGGTAAATCTCACAGATTTTTACGATGCACTGTTGGCTGCCAAGGGAATTCCTCTGAGTCCAGAGGGTTCCAAAGATGGTCGTGGACGCGAACCAACCTATCGCGTCAGCGTCCACAAAAATGGTCAAATCGTCATTGGAGCAACCTATACGGAAGCTATGGGCTTAAAGCCTGGCGATGAATTTGAAATTAAGCTGGGCTATAAACATATCCGCCTGATTCAAGTCGATGAGAAAGACGGAGATTTCGGCAATGAGACGGAGGATGACAACGATTAGGATGAGCGTCAAGGGATGATTTCTCCTGAAGAATCATCTCAGAGCAGCGGGGAGCGTCACCTGGCATTCACCGTTGCTCCAGGTCACGGTTAGCCCTGTTGCTGTTGGTATTTGACAGCTGTCGTCCTCATGGTATTGGTCTGCTTAACTGCCTCTGTGATCAGAGATGATGTTGATCCCAACCTGCCTCCATCTGCTCCTGTTTTTCCTCATTTGGGTGGGATTGTGGCTTCCCTTTGCAGTCCCCCTCGCCATCACCCTCCACTGGCGACCCTCCCAGCCCTTGCAACTTCAACAAAAGCTACCCCTATTAGCTTCTTTGTATGTGTTGGCTCCACTGCTCCTCAGGGGGTGGTTGCAGGTGATGGGTGGGACGTGGGCTGATTATGGGCTGGTCTGGCAATCGACCCTGGGGGTGTCACTGGGGATAGGGTTGGGAGTTGGCAGCCTCGGTCTACTGTTTTTATTCGTCGGTCAAGGGGTGTGGGGTTGGCTGCAATGGCAGCTCCAGCCAGGGAAACTGGCAGCCCTATGCCTGCCGGTGCTGCTGCTAGCCCTCTGGATCAGCTTCACCGAGGAACTGGTGTTTCGGGGGTTTGTGCTCACCCAATTACAAGCAGCCTTACCACCCTGGGCGGCAGCGGTGATCGCTAGCGTCATCTTTGCCCTCCTGCACCTAATCTGGGAGGGACAGGGCACCCTGCCCCAGATACCGGGGCTGTGGCTGATGGGTATGGTTCTGTGTCTAGCTCGCTGGGTCGATCACAACCAACTAGGTCTGGCTTGGGGGCTTCATGCTGGCTGGGTTTGGGGCATCGCTCTCCTTGATTTAACCGCAACCATTACTGTTACCAACCAAGCTCCTCAGTGGCTCACGGGTTGGGACGGTAAGCCTCTCTCGGGGTGCCTCTGTCTGCTATTGCTGCTGCTTACCGGTGGGGGGATTTGGGGCTTCAATCCTCACCTGGATCGGTATATCCTTGGAGGTTTTCTGGGTTAATGCCCTGGAGAATCCGGCTGGCTTTGCGGGTCAGAGTTTCTGTGCCTTTGACCACCACCAAATACTTACCCGCATTTAGACGATTCCGATAGGGCAGGGCATCCCCGCCCCCGACGATCAAACCGACACCACCCCCCACCAGCAGGCTCCCCATCCCCCCGGAGCCCGCACCCAGTATTCCCCCAATCACATGATTGCCCAATTCTCCAGCCCAGGCAAAGGTTTCTAGGTGGCTAATGACGCTAAAGGTATAACCAGCAAAAAAGCCAAAGGGCACGAGCCAGGATGCCATCAACCGCACTTGTTTACGAGCTTGTTCATTGGGATCAATCAACCCATATTCATCCGCACTCTGGTATCCCCGCCCTAGAATTGCGACCTGCTGCATTGGTAGATCCTTTGTTTCCAACACCGAGTAGGCGGTTTCGGCTTGAATGCGATCGGAGAATACAGCAACCAGATAATTTGTCACATCAGCTTCCTCATCAAAAATCTTTCCCGTAACCAACCGCATGGACTCACCTTTGCAGATACAATGCTCTGTTGTGGCAATCCTCTTCAGCAATTCATTATCAGAGTATGCCTCTCCAGCAGTGCTGTCTGCTGCAAGGCTGGTTTCGTTGACACTTGGCGATCATCAGCGCTCCTCCCCCTCCTTCTGATTGTCTCAGATAGGCTTTCCTCTTCCCACGGGTTTAAATATGCCGAAGGTTCTCGTTTCCGATCCCATTGAACAAGTTGGAATTGACATCCTCTCCCAGGTTGCTCAGGTGGATATTCAGACTAACCTTTCCGCCGAAGAACTGGTGCGGATTATTCCGGAGTACGATGCGTTGATGATCCGCTCCGGCACCCGCGTCACGCAAGCAATTATTCAGGCCGCTACGCAGTTAAAAATCATTGGCCGTGCTGGGGTTGGGGTTGACAATGTCGATATCCCTGCGGCAACGCGTCGGGGAATTGTCGTTGTGAATTCTCCGGAAGGCAACACCATTGCGGCAGCTGAACATACCCTGGCGATGATGATGGCACTGTCTCGCCATATCCCAGAGGCAAATTACTCTGTAAAGAGTGGACAGTGGGATCGAAAACGCTTTACCGGGGTTGAGATTTACAAGAAAGTTCTGGGAATCGTCGGCTTAGGGAAAATTGGCTCTCATGTTGCAACCGTTGCCCGCGCCATGGGCATGCGGCTCTTGGCCTATGATCCCTATCTGTCCCTCGATCGAGCGGAACAGTTGGGCTGTCGCTTGGTGGAGCTAGATCTCTTGATTCAGGAAGCAGATTTTATTACCCTCCATCTGCCCAAAACCCCAGAAACTGCGAACTTGATCAATGCCCCTATCTTAGCCAAGATGAAGCCAACGGCTCGTCTCATTAACTGTGCGCGGGGCGGGATTATCGATGAGGCTGCGCTGGCAGAGGCACTGCAAGCCGGTCAAATTGCTGGGGCAGCTCTAGATGTCTATGATAAAGAGCCATTGGCAGCCGACTCTCCCCTGCGGCAGCTCAGTCGAGAGGTAATTCTCACCCCCCACCTGGGTGCCTCAACGGAAGAGGCACAGGTGAATGTTGCCATTGATGTAGCCGAACAAATTCGGGATGTGCTGCTGGGCCTACCGGCTCGGTCAGCAGTTAATATTCCAGGGCTACGCCCCGACTTATTGGAAAAACTGAAACCCTATTTGCAACTCGCTGAAACCCTAGGTAACTTAGTGAGTCAGTTGGCGGGGGGGCGGGTTGAGTCTTTGAAGGTCAGCCTCCAAGGAGAGCTAGCCACCAGTGAGAGTCAGCCGGTGGTGGTAGCCGCCCTCAAGGGGTTGCTTTCCCATGCCCTGCAAGAACGGGTTAATTATGTCAATGCCAGCATTGAAGCTAAGGAGCGGGGAATCCGGGTCATTGAAACTCGGGATGCCTCTATTCGCGATTATTCTGGCTCCCTGCAGTTGTCAGCGACGGGTTCTCTGGGTGAGCACTCCGTGACGGGTTCCCTGCTCGGCGATAATGAGATTCGCATTACCAGTGTGGACGAATTCCCGATTAATGTGCCCCCCGCCCGCTTTATGCTGTTCACGCTGCACCGGGATATGCCGGGAATTATCGGTAAAATTGGCTCCCTACTGGGAAGTTTTAATGTCAATATTGCCAGTATGCAGGTAGGGCGCAAGATTGTTCGGGGTGATGCCGTGATGGTTCTGAATATTGATGATCCTCTCCCGGAGGGTCTCCTAGAGGAGATTATGAAGGTGCCTGGCATTCGCGATGCCTATACTGTGATGTTGTAATCCAGCCTGTGACCAATAGTTGGTGGGAAATTCAAGTTCACTGCACTCCGATGTTGGAAGATACCATCTTCTGGCGCATGGAGGAGTTTGGATGTAGGGGAACGGCGAGTGAACTCTGGGGAGACACCTTTGTTGTTAAGGCATATATTCATCAAGATCAGGCCCATCCTCTAGATTTAGCAGCCCTCGCCCTGTCTCTGCGTCAGGATGCCCTGTGTCTCCAACTACCCGAACCGATCACCCAGTGGGATGTGATCGAGGAAGAGGACTGGGCTGACGGTTGGAAGCAGTACTGGCATCCCCAGGAGGTGGGCGATCGCCTCCTGATCTATCCCGCCTGGTTGCCGTTACCGCCCGTGTGCGATCGCAAGATCCTGCGCCTCGATCCAGGGGTTGCTTTTGGCACGGGTACCCATCCAACGACGCAATTGTGCTTAGAAGCATTGGAAATGCGGTTAGGGTTGGGGTCTAGTCAGGCTGTGGTGGCGGATATTGGCTGTGGGTCTGGGATTCTGTCCATTGGAGCCTGTCTGTTAGGGGCTCCCCAGGTCTTTGCGGTGGATACCGATCCCCTGGCGGTGCAGTCTACTGCCAGCAATCGGGAATTAAATCAACTGGATCCCCAACGGTTGGTCGTTGCCTTGGGGAGTGTGGCACAGTTACAGCAACTCACCCCCGAACCCGTGGACGGGATTGTTTGCAATATCCTGGCGGATGTAATTATTGAGGTCATGCCCCAACTAGCAGCGATCGCGAAACCGACCACCTGGGGTATTCTCAGTGGATTGTTATTAGATCAGGCGAAGGCGGTGGCGGATGCCGTTGAACACGAGGGCTGGGTAGTTGCAGCTCTCTGGAAACGCAAGGACTGGTGTTGTATGAACATCCGGCGCACCTAACCCAGAGGCTTCAGAACAGTGAGGTCAATTTAAATATTCCGGATCTAATACTCCGGCACCGATGGATCAACCTCGCGACTCCAAGCTTGAATCCCACCCTTGACATTCATACCAGAAATTCCAGCCTGTTGTAGCAGCCCCAATGCCTTGGCTGATCGTCCCCCCATCTTGCAGTGGACAATCAAGCGATGACCATTGAGTAACTGCTTCACCTGAGAAATCCCGTCGCCATTCTCAATGTCGGGGAGCGGTACCAGAACGGAACCAGGAATCCGTGCAATGTCGTATTCATTGGGATTGCGGACATCCAACAGCACATAATCCTTCGCCCCACTATTGAGTAGCTGGTGCAACTCCTGAACCGTGATTTCCGACAGTGCGGCCTGTTGTTTTGCCTCTTCTGCCTTTGCCTGGGGAATGCCGCAGAACTCTTCATAATCCACCAGCTTTTCAATGATAGGACGCTCTGGATTGGGACGGAGTTTAAGTTCCCGGAATTTCATCTCTAGGGCATTGTAAAGTAACAGCCGACCACTGAGGGTGGTTCCCTGACCCAGGATGATTTTGACCGTCTCGGTTGCCTGAATCACCCCAATGATGCCGGGCAAAATCCCGAGTACGCCTCCTTCTGCACAGGAGGGTACCATTCCTGGTGGGGGTGGATCTGGGTAGAGATCGCGATAGTTAGGGCCAGGTTCACCTGGGTCATAGCTCCAATCATTACCACTTTTACGGAGGGCGGCCTGTTGATCCGGCGAGAGGGTATTCCAGCGCTCGGGGCGTCGCCAGCCGCCCTGATAATTAAACACCGTGGCCTGTCCTTCAAAGCGAAAAACTGGAGCCATAGACATTGGGTTTAGCGAGCAGTACACAGGCATCATTTACCAGATACCGAGTTGGAAAGTTATCGGTGCCATCCACCACAATGTCGTAGGGTTTGAGAATCTCTAGGGCATTTTCAGAGCTCAAGCGGGTCTCGAACAGATCCACTTGGCAGTAGGGATTGATTTCCAAAATCCGATGTTTGGCCGACTCAATTTTGGGCTTACCCACCCAGGAGGTTCCGTGGATCACCTGACGCTGGAGATTCGAGGTATCCACCACATCAAAGTCTAAAATTCCAATCCGCCCTATACCGGCGGCAGCTAGGTATAACAGCAAGGGTGAGCCGAGACCGCCAGTACCCACACAGAGCACACTGGCAGCCTTCAAGCGTTTCTGACCGTCTAGACCCACCTCCGGTAGGATCAGATGGCGAGAATAGCGTTCGTACTCTTCCTTCTGGAGTTGGATGTCAGCCAAGTTAGGGTTCAGCATGGTGGATGCGATCGCAAAGGATAGGGATAGGGCGGTGCATATATCCGTAGATCTATGCTACACAGGGCAATGAGTTTCAGCAGTTGTCAATTTGTTACAACGCCCCTGATCTAGACTCCGGAGGGCTGGAGGTCAGGGTTTCCAGGGGGGGTAACCGGATCATACCCCCCCGGGATGAAAGGGATGGCAGCGAAGCAGCCGCCGCACCGCTAACCAGCTACCACGCCAGGCACCAAAGCGGGCGATCGCCTCTAGCGCATACCGAGAACAGGTCGGTTGATACCGACAGACGGGCATGAATAGGGGAGAAATCAACCATCGATAGGCCTGAATCAACCAAATGAGGATGGTTTTCATGGGGGCAAATCCAAAATAAAGCGCTAGTCAGGCAGATGAGAAAATGATTCAGACTGTCAAACGTCGATTCTGGGAGACTGCCTGACACGCGATCGCACAAAGGTTTGTGGCAATGGCTAGACAAGCTAGGCCAGAGGGATCGTTTTTCACGGCATCATGGGCATCATGGCGCAGACCTTTGGCAATCCTGAACAGTTCTTGCCCCGTATGGAGGTAATGGTCATCATAGTTGAGGGTGAAAAACTCCAAATCATCCAGGCCATCGCCCACATGATTCAAGGAATAGTAAAGGTAGGCAGCGACACCCGCTGCACTCACAGGATTCGGCATCGATCCGAAACAGCGCTGAGCTTTGCTCAGCCGATGACGACAGTCCTCAAGATAGACTTGAAAGCCTGCCATTAACTCATCGTCAAAGGGATCAGCAGCCAACAGGTTAATCTCCTGCTTCAAGGGTTGCAAAATTTGCCAAAGGAGTTGTTGTACAGGTTCATAGACTTGGTAGAGCCAGCGCTGGAATTGGGCATCAGCATTGGGGGCTGATCGGCGGTGGTGTTGGTAGTGTTTCTGAGCACTGGCCGTGCGTTGTTGCCATCCGGAAAGATTCTCCCCCCAGGTACTGCCAGCCGCCGCTCCCCCTAATCTGACTTGATACTGCAGGTGTTGATCATAAAATTGCCGCCGATGGGGATCACCGAGGACTTCATAGGCGGCGTTAATCTGGGCAATCTGCTCGTGACTGACCAACTCACGATTGGTATCTGGATGAAAACGTTTGGCAAGTCGGCGGTAGGCTTGCTTAATTTCAGCTTGGTTTGCAGCTGAGCTAATATTCAGGGTTTGATAGTGGTTGCAATCTGCCATTACCCCATTCTATAGCGCTTCAGTCTTTCACCCCGGCAGCAGTGACATTAAGGGTTCTGGCTCCTGGAATAAGGGAGTACTAAGATAACGTTCGCCAAAACTAGGCTGTACCATCACTATCAACCGCCCTTGATTCTGGGGGCGTTGCGCGACACGAATGGCCGCACACAATGCCGCACCACTGGAGATGCCTGATAATAGACCCTCTTCCCGAGCCAAACGACGACCAAAGTGAATGGCTTCATCATCCGTGACGGTAATTACTTCATCAATGATTTCCAGGTTCAGCACCTCAGGTTTAAACCCAGGGCCAATTCCTTGAATCCTATGAGGTCCCGGCCTACCCCCTGAGAGTACGGGACTATTGGCAGGTTCAACGGCGATCGCTTGAAAACCTGGTCTACGGGGCTTAATCACCTCTGCAACCCCCGTAATCGTGCCCCCTGTGCCCACCCCTGCAATCAGAATATCAATCTGACCGTCCGTATCAGCCCAAATTTCTTCCGCTGTGGTTTGTCGATGGACGTTGGGATTCGCTGGATTACTAAACTGCTGCAACATAAATGCATCAGGCAACGTAGAGACAATCTCCTGGGCGCGGCGGATACATCCACTCATGCCCTCAATCCCCGGTGTTAGCTCTAGCTCTGCACCATAGGCTCTCAGCATTGCCCGGCGTTCAGCGCTCATCGTTTCTGGCATGGTGAGAATCAAACGGTAGCCTTTTGCAGCCGCAACCATGGCAAGGGCAATTCCAGTATTGCCAGAGGTTGGTTCAACCAGAATCGTTCTGCCAGGATGGATGATGCCCTCGGCTTCCGCGACTCGAATCATATTCACGCCGATGCGATCCTTAACCGAGGCCGCAGGATTCATCCCCTCTAGTTTGACCACAATCTTGGCTACACAACCCTCACTTTGAGGAACCCGATTCAACTGCACCAGTGGCGTACGTCCCACCAAATCGGTGATGTCCTGAGCGATTTTCACGCACCCTCCTAATCATATATAGTACATGATATCTAATTGGCGTCTGGCATCTCGCCGTTCGCAGAGATCCTGCAATGTATATCGCAGTAGTACAGCTTTGGCCGTTTGATCGACTTCCTGCCAAACTTCGCGAATGACAGCACTTTCCAGGGACTTGGTGATCGCCTCTTCATCCGACGTCTTCGGATCCAACCCTTCGAGACAATCCACAACTTCTAGCAGATTGATCTTCCAGGGTTCTCGAGCCAGTAAGTATCCCCCCCGTGCCCCTCGTTGACTGCGAATCAGCCCCCCCCGCCTCAGTGTCGCCAGTAGCTGTTCCAGATAGCGATCTGGAATGTTTTGTATCGCTGCAATCTGACGAATCTGTAAGGGTTCACCCTTGTGATAGCAGGCTGCTAGCTCCAGCAATGCCAGAATCCCGTACTCGGTTTTACAAGAAAGTTCCACAGGTCAGTTCCAGAGCAAACATCAAAATGGCAAAGATACAGAAAATTCCTCAGGCCATTTTCAGTATACTCCGGTTTTCCCCTCGGGTTTTAGGACATGCAAGGTTTGATCAGGCATTGCTATGCCTTGCAAAACAAAAGCTCCCTCCTATCCACCAGAGGGAGCCTAAACTGAACTGACATAAAATTATCAATGCTATGTCAGCCCATCATTGCTTGGCTAATTCCTAGAAACGGAACGTAGAACGAATCACACCCACAAAGATCGGGTCGTTGCTAGCATTCCCTTCTGGATTGATTACGGCAATGATACCAGGGGTAATGTCGAGGTTATCATTCACCGAGAACCGATAAAAACCTTCCGCCATAACAGTTGTATCTTGGTCGATGCGACGGTTATTGGGAAGCACTGGGTTGCCAGAAGGACCAAAGTCGCTGTTAATTGTCCGTGGAGGTAAACCCACCACCAGACCTGCTAAATCTCCATCCTTGAGAAGGTCTTGGAAGGCAAAGGTAATCGCAGCGTTGAAGATATTAGCCTGATCCCCATTTTCAACTGCTGGATCCGCTGCTGTTCCCTGCCCTCCAATGGTGTTCACTGTGCGCTGAGCATAGGTTTGAGTATAGCCAGCCCAAGCTGAAACAGTGAATTTGGGTAAGACTCTGAAGGTACCTTGCCAACCAAAGGCATCCGCTGTGGTGGGAACTCGACCCGCCGCTGCACCCGTGGCACTGGTACTCGCAAAGGGGTTGTTGGAGAAGGTAGTGGATGGAGCACCGCCAAAACCAGCACCAAAGGGTGAATAGGCTCTCACGTAGGTGAAACCTAGATCAATTGTTTTGGTGGGCTTGAATTGCAACTGGGCGATCGCAGAGTAGGCACCATTAAAAAGCCCATTATTATTCAATGGGTTCGCTGGATCAGAGCCTCCCTGACCTGCGAAGTAGCCACCGGTAATGGTTAAGCTACTCAAGATTTTGTAGTTAACGGTGAAACCTGTACCATTGCCACCCGAAACCAGGTTATAGATGGGGTTAAACCGGCCAAAGCGAGAAAGGGCACCTCTAGCACTACTTTCCAACAGTGGGTTAAAGGTGAACATGTTGTCATTAAACTCACCCCCAACCGCCGCCACATAGAAAGTGGTTTTGTCTCCTACTGGGAAGCGATATTGCAACTTACTAACAAAAACGTCATTGCCGTTGGTGCCGTCAAAGGCAAGGCGAGTCTCACTGGTACCTGTAATTGCACCTTGAAAAGGCGTAATGTTGTTCGCCTGGAACCGGGTTCTTAACTGATCCTTACCCGTAAAACTGGTGTCAAAGTTGAGACGAATCCGATCCGCCAGGATGGTATTTTCCGGGATATCGGTGTTAGGGGTTGTCCCCGCTGGCAACCCAGTACCGGAGGTTGATTTACCTGCATCCACTCGTCGCTGAGTATCAGAGTTGATGGCAATATTATCGCCGATCAGCCCTGCTCCCACGACCACAATTTCTCCATTGAGCTTGGTTGTGGTGGAAAACTGTTGAGCCTCTAATTGAGTGGTTCGCGCTTCCAGGGTGTCTACTTGCCCACGAACCATTGCCAACTCAGCGGCAAATTCTTCTTGCAGCTTTTGGAAAGCCAGCAACTCTTCCTTAGTCAACAAGGGCGAGGTAGTTGCTGACAGCAATTCTTCGACGCGCTGCATACAGGCATTTAGACCAGCAGCAAACTCATAACGAGTCAAGGCCCGCTGGCCACGATAGGTGCTATCGGGATAGCCCGCAATGCAACCATAGCGCTCTACCAATGATTGCAGGGCTTGAAATGCCCAATCAGTGGGTTGCACATCTGATAACTGGGAGACCGAGGTCACCTGACCCATCGGTTTGCCAGGTTTGGTCGGGGTAGCCGCACCCAATGTTGGTGATTCAGGGGCAGCTAGTTGGGAGACTGGAATCACCTGTCTCATCGAGCCTGCCCGGGGACGCACGGGCTGGATGGTTGGAACGTCACTAACAGGAGCTGTTGAACTGACGACCGCCGGCGCTACCGTAACCGCCGTAGGCTGTTCAGGGCTGGGAACTGTGGGGCTTTGCACCTCGGAAGCCATTGATGAGGTAGCACCCAGTAAGGAGGCTCCCAGAAGTACAGGGCTAAATAGCAGGGATCTTAACCAAAACTTGTTCATAGTTACTAATGTCCTCACACCAGATTAAAGGACTCAAATTCTCACACTTCCTCGTAGCTAGAATATCAGCCAGAGTCGCAAATTTCTTGTGTTCCAGCACACATTGACGAGAAACCTGATTGTCAACAAAGACGATAGCCAACGTACGCCGCGTAGCGGAAAACCCCAAAAATGGGGTTTTCCTTGCATTCAAAGCGCTGAACTTAAGTTAATGTCTTCAGAGCTTTGCTTAGAACTTGAAGGTGGTTCTGATTGTACCAATCACAGCATCATTGGCATCACTCTGACCTTGGTTGACAATATAAATCACACCAGGGGTCACAGAGATGTAGTTGTTGATTTGGAACTTATAGTAGCCTTCAATATGGATGGGCACATTATTGGTGGCAGCTGGGCCAGCAACTTGTTGTGCATTCCCCAGATAGGGCTCAGCACCAACGATTAAGCCTGCCAGGTTACCCTTCATGAAGGCATCGGGGAAGGCAAACGCCATGGCGTAGCTCCAGATTTCACCTTGGTCGAGACCAGCAGAACCACCACCGGTGGGATCTGCGGATGTGTAGCTACCCCAAGCGCTGACAACAAACTTAGGCGTGAACTGGTAGGAAACCGACAGACCACCGGAATTTGTCGTAACTGCGGAGCCTAGACCGGGGAAGTTAGCCAGTTGTGTCCCCACAACTCCTACTGCATCGCCGGTACCACCGTAATTAAAGATGGAAGACCCAGCCGTTGCGTAAGCATTAACGTAGGTTGCAGCAACCTTCAGCTTGCCTTTTAGGGGCTGGAAGCTCAATTGAGCTAAGGCACCATAACCACCATTGAAGAGACCATTGGAATTCAACGGAGTGGCGGCAGAACTGGTATCATCCCCAGCCAAATAGCCAAGGTTAAAGCCAATGACATCATTGAACTTGTAGGTGAAGCCAATCCCACTACCACCACCAATGTTGTAGATTGCATTATCTTGACCAAAGAAGGTCAGAGCGCCACTACCACCGCCGAAGTCCTCGTTATAGGGGTTAGCAGTTGTGATCACGTAGTCACTGTGCAAACCACCCACGGCTGCTACATAAACCTGAGCCTTGCTGGTGACGGGGAAGTAGTAGGCCAACCAGTCAACAATCACATCATTGCTGGTGTTGAGCTGAAAGGTTTGACGACCTTCACCAGAGGTGTTGGTTGTTACACCGGCACCAATCGGCGCGTTGCCATCAAAGTTAAACAGGGGAGCATTGGCAGAGGACAACCGGGTAATCAACAAGTCTTTCCCGGTGAAGCTGGAATTCAGCGCCAAACGTACCCGGTTTTGGAAGACTGCTTCGTTACTATCGTTCGCTGCGGAAAGGGCAAAAATGACTTCCCCTTGCAGTTTGGTGGTTGTCGAGAATTGCTGAGCTTCTAGCTGAGTGGTGCGAGCTTCTAGGGCATCTACGCGGCCACGGAGGGTTGCCAGTTCAGCAGCAAACTCTTCCTGTAACTTTTGGATCGCCAGTAAATCTTCTTTACGAACCAGATCAGCGGTTGCAGAGGCAATCAGTTCGTTCACCCGATCCATACAGGCGTTCAGACCAGCGGCAAACTCAAAACGAGTCATGGCGCGCTGACCACGGTAGGTGCCATCGGGATAGCCAGCGATACAGCCGTAGCGCTCAACTAGGGATTGCAGTGCTTGGAAAGCCCAGTCCGTGGGCTGAACATCAGACAGTTGCGAAACTGAGGTAACTTGACCTGCAGCAGTATCCCCTTCATTGCTGTATTGACTCACCTGAGCCAATGAATCTGCAGTGGAGCTTACAGGAGCCGTATTGGGAAGGCCTGCAACCTCTGCAGGAGCTGCAACAGGAGCGACGGGGGCTGCTGCTTCAGGAGCTGCGACAGGAGTGGCAGCAATTTGAACGGGCAATGCTAGGCTAGAAACCGAATTGACAGTAGTGGTTGGAGCATCAACAGTGATCTGAGATGCAGCCAAGTCTGTTTTTGCAGAGGCATCAGCTGCCAGGGAGGCAGATGAAACCATCAAAACGGCACCTAAGGCCGCTGGGCCAATCAGCAAAGAATTCAAAAGAATTTTAGACATTTTTCCTTTCCTCACACCTGCTATTAACAAGTTTAGCAAGTCACCATTCTACACACATCTTTTCTCATACTAGCTGTAAAGCTCTTTGAGAAGTGTTTCTTAGGCTACAACCTGCCAACATGCTAACAGATTCACGGTTCTATGAAACCCTACCTGGGGAAAAATGTCAAATTTTTTCAAGATCCGATGACTCGATGGTGTGGCCCAAAACCGCAAAAACCTGCCGTTGCTCAAACAGCTGTACTAGTTCCCGGTTGATTTTGTTGTGGGCCGATTCTTGGTGGAGGATGTTGAGAGCTTTGGTAACGGCCAGGGAGCGTTTGTAGGGGCGATCGCTAGCTGTGAGGGCATCGTAGATGTCTGAAACTGCCATCATTTGGGCTTGGATCGGGATCTCTGGTTCTTTTAATTGCAGCGGATATCCACTCCCGTCCAGCTTTTCATGATGTCCATAGGCAATCAAGGGCACATTTTGCAGATGCCGTGTCCAGGGGATTTGCTTCAAAAACTCGTAGGTATGGGTCACATGGGATTCGATCACCAAACGTTCTTGGGCATTTAAGTTGCCGCGCTGTACCAGCAGTTGTAGCAGCTCGGATTCCGAAATCAGGGGTTGTAGTTCTCCATCGACATCTCGGTAGGTGAGTTGCGTGAGTGCTTGCAGCCGAGCGAGGGGTTCTTCTGAAAGAATTCGGGGTTCATTGGCATCTAGAAGTAGCTGCCAATGCTCTTGTATCTCTGCAATGGCTGCTTCCAGTTGCTGCTCTTGCTGAACCAGGTAATCACAGTGGGAGCAACCGGTTGAGGATGAGTCATGAACATGGCTGGGATGCTCAATGAGATAGCGGAACTTAGTTTGAGCACACTCTAATTCCAAGCTCCGCCGAGCTAAGGCAAAGCGGTGACGAATAATTTCTAATTGGTCAGGGTAGAGCTTTTTTTGTTTCACCAAAATAGCTTCGGGAACACCCACCTTGCCGAAATCGTGGAGGAGTGCGGCGTAACGAACTTCCTGAATCTGGCGACTGTTGAAGTGGAGGGAGCGCAGGGGACCTGCCGTAATGGTCGTAACTTCTTCACAGAGGCGCACCGTTAGCGCAGCTACGCGCTCTGAGTGCCCTGATGTACAAGGGTCTCGAGCTTCAATAATCTGCACAGATGCCCTGACAAACCCTTCAAACAGATTCTCGATACTCTCCTGAAGTTGATTTCGCTCAATGGAGATAGCGGCCTGACTCGCCAGCGATCGCACCACCCGTTCTTCCCATTCCGAGTAGGGTTGGGTGACCTCCAGTGCATTCTCAGCGCTCACGATTGCCTCTGGACAAACCTTCCGGTTAATGAGTTGGAGAACTCCAATGGTTTCCTGGTCTTGATTTTGCATTGGCAGCACTAACACTGAACGCGTCCGGTAACCAATGCTGCGATCGAAGCTGCGGTCTAGCTGATAAGGAACCTCAGCAGATAAATGGTAAGCATCTGGTAAATTCAGGCTTTGCCCCGTCAGTGCCACGTAACCCGCTAAGCTCTGAGGGGTCATGGGGATGGTAAATTCTTGGAAGGATGAACCAGGTCGAGAAGCATTTTGGGCAACCTTGAACACCAAGCTAGCAGGCTGGCTGCTTTGATCGATGAGGTAGAGGCTGCCCGCATCACTACAGGTGATCTCCCGGCTCTTAGACAAGATCAGATTTAGGATCTCACCCAGGTCAAAGCTGCTCGATAGCGCGGCACCAATTGACAAGAGCTGCTCAATGAGTTCTGCGCGCTCTGAAAATTCTTGTAGCAACGTTGGGTGATCAACAATCATGACCCAGAAAATCGTGAGTATGCTAAGTCCAGGTTAGCTGCTGGTTCAGGACTCGGTCGGCGATCGCTATGAGGTCGGTTGACTCGTAAAGAGTCTTACCAATACGCTCCTAGGCTTGGCTATACGACCTTTAAAAAACTATCCGCTCTCACTCGGGATAAACGGAAGGCGTCTATCAAAGTAAGAGCGGTGTAGCGGGTCTCCGGACTGGATCAAACTGCTGGAAGGAACGCTTGACTTTAACTATCTTGAACATTTCACAGATATTTAAAGTAACTAGAGAACAGCTCCAGCACACAGCTTGCTAATTCCAATCAAGTGACCCACGCATTTACTACTATCTTGCATGGGCATCACCTCCTTGTGCCTAGGTGGCTTTAGTCTCAAAACGCTAGCTTCCCAGAGGGAGCTAGCTTTTAACTACTTGATAATGTAGCACAACGGTCAAGTTTGGGAACTGTAAAAATACCCCCGCCGTATCCCAGCGGGGGTAAGATCTCTCGGATTCAAAACAATCTGCTGATCAGTGTCACGCCAGGAAATTAAAGGGCGTTTCCACGGGGCAGTACCTCTTCAGGGAAGACAAATTGTTCATGGGGCTGATCTTGAGGAGCCATCCAGGCACGAATCCCCTCGTTCAGCAGAATGTTCTTGGTGTAGAAGGTCTCAAACTCAGGGTCTTCAGCCGCCCGAAGCTCCTGGGAGACAAAATCATAGGCTCGCAGATTCAATGCCAAGCCGACAATCCCGACCGAACTCATCCACAAGCCCATCACTGGCACAAACAACATGAAAAAGTGCAGCCAGCGCTTGTTGGAAAACGCAATCCCAAAAATCTGAGACCAAAACCGATTGGCCGTCACCATGGAATAGGTCTCTTCCGCTTGGGTGGGATTAAAGGCTCGGAAGGTGTTCGCCTTGTCCCCATCCTGGAACAAGGTGTTCTCGACGGTGGCACCATGAATGGCACAGAGCAACGCTCCCCCTAAAATCCCGGCAACGCCCATCATGTGGAATGGATTCAGCGTCCAGTTGTGGAATCCTTGCAGAAACAATAAAAAGCGGAAAATTGCTGCCACACCAAAACTGGGGGCAAAAAACCACCCCGACTGACCCAAGGGGTACATCAAAAACACCGAAACAAACACCGCAATCGGCCCCGAAAAAGCCAAGGCGTTGTAAGGACGAATCCCGACCAAGCGGGCAATCTCAAACTGCCGCAGCATGAACCCAATCAACCCAAAGGCTCCGTGCAAGGCGAGGAATGTCCACAGCCCTCCCAGCTGACACCAGCGGGTGAAGTCACCTTGGGCTTCTGGACCCCATAGCAACAGTAGGGAGTGTCCCAAACTGTTGGGGGGAGTTGAAACCGCAACGGTCAAAAAGTTACAGCCTTCCAGGTAGGAGCTAGCCAGCCCGTGGCTGTACCAAGAACTGACAAAGGTGGTGCCGGTCATCCAGCCGCCAACCGCCAAAAAGGCGCAGGGAAACAGCAGCAACCCTGACCACCCAATGAACACGAAGCGATCGCGTTTCAGCCAGTCGTCCAGGATGTCGAACCATCCCCGACTTGACTGTACACGCCCTACTGCTATGGTCATGATCAAATCTCCGAAACAGTATGGGGATAAAAAGTGCAAGCAAACCCAAAGTCTGCATTTCCTCAAAATTAAGGATGCAGAAAATAGGTAAAGTATGAGTAAAGTTTACGTTTCTTTACCATGACCATTATTATAAACGATTGATCCCGGATTGCTCTAGCCCTCTACCAGGGTTGCGGACAAGGTTGTAGTCGGTCAGGCGATGGTGTTCACCTGAACTTCAAGTATCAGCACGGTGCATCGGCACTGGTCTTTCAACAAATGAGGGATAAGAATCGACGATGAGTCAGAGGTTCATGTAACGGAATCCTCGACTTTGACTGACTATGGTCGCTTTTGTCCCTGCAACCCCTTGATTTTCAGTTTCAGTCTCAAGGGTGGCATTTGGACATGGGTTGACGTTCAATTTCCAAGTGACGATCTTCGTCATCGTACTTAACTTCAGCACAGACTCCAACTTTTAAAGGGCCATCCTCCTCATCAAGCCGGGTGCGTTGATCGGCTTGAAAGGAACGATCACCGATGATCCAGGTACCCGTGATTCCAGTCGGTCGATTGCGGAGAATGCCATAGTAGCTACCCTCATCTGCGAGGACAGCACCTGTGAGGACAAGGATTCCGCCTAGGGTGAGGCTGACGCAGCGGGTCAGCTTTTGGATAGGCTGAGCACATTGATTCCCCATCGATCAATCTCCTTTGGTTTACTCCCAGCTTCCATCATCGGCATGGGAGCTTGCCAAGTCAATCCAGAGGCTGGCATCGCCACCATGGAAGTTATTCTTGAGCTTGACTAATCCGCCGCAAGTTCAACACATCACTGAGTTTACGAATCTGGGTAAAGGTACGCTCCAGTTGATCGCGATCGCGGACTTCAATGCACAGATCAATCACCACCAGTTGCCCCGGATAGTTGAGGTTGACATTGCGGACATTGATATTGCTATCAGCCAGTCGGGTGAGAATGTCCTTTAGCACCCCCACCCGGTCAATCACCTCGATTTGCATATGCACGGGGTAGGTTTGGGGACGGCGGGCCTCGGATTCAGGGGGGTTCCAACTCACAGGCACTAGGCGATCGCCCATCACCTGCTCTAAGTTCTGACAACCCTGGCGATGGATCGAAATTCCCCGACTGCTGAGGGTGACGACCCCAATAATGGGTTCACCGGGGACGGGATTACAGCAACCCGCCAGATGGTAAACCAAGCCTTCAACCCCGGAGATCGGGGACTTCTGGGATTTGGAGGTTGGTTGATCCCGTAGGGAGCGCTGAGGGGTGGAGAGGGGCAGGAGTGCAATATCCGATTCGAGGGAAGTCGGGGCCGGTTGACGGGACTTCACGGCCTCGCGAAGTCGACTGACGACGGAGTTGAGGGTGATTTCTCCATAGCCTAGAGCTGCCAGCAAATCCTCAACACTATGGTAGTTACATCGTTCCGCCACCCCTTGCATGGGTTCTGACTTTCTTAAGGCTTCAAAGCCACTTTTGCCCAGCTCCTTTTCCAGCATTTCCCGTCCCCGGAGAATATTGGCCTCACGGTGCGATCGCTTATACCACTGGCGAATCCGGTTACGGGCTCCCTCAGTGACCACGAAATTCAGCCAATCCAAGCTGGGATGGCTGTTTTTCTGCGTCATCACCTCGACGATGTCCCCATTCTGTAACGGGGTATCGAGGGTGACCATTCGGCCATTTACCCGCGCTCCCGCACAGTGATTCCCCACTTCCGTATGGATGCGGTAGGCAAAATCAACGGGTGTCCCCCCCGGTTCAGCGGCACCACGTCGCCCTTTGGGGTAAACACATAGACATCATCTTCAAACAGCCCTTCTCTGACGGTTTCTAGATATTCTTGAGCATCTTTGAGGTCGCTCTGCCACTCCAGTAGTTGCCGCAACCAGGTGAACTTGTCATCATCCGTGCTCATGCGGGCATTGCTAGAGCCACCCGTCTCTTTGTATTTCCAGTGGGCAGCAATCCCATACTCGGCAATGTGGTGCATTTCCAAGCTACGAATTTGCACCTCGACGGGCTGACCTGAGTCCCCCATTACCACGGTGTGGAGGGATTGATAGCGATTGGGCTTAGGCAGGCCAATGTAGTCTTTGAAGCGGCCAGGAATCGGTCGAAAGGCATCATGAACAATCGCCAGGGCACGGTAGCAATCGTCTTTGGTGTCAACAATCAGTCGAATGGCGGCGACATCATAGATTTCGCGGAATTCCTTCTGCTGACGCTGCATCTTGGCATAGATGCCATAGAGATGCTTGGGCCGACCACTGATGTCTGAACAGTGAATGTCCGCCGCTTGCAATCGATCCCTCAGCACGGCGATCGCCTCGTTGAGGCGGGCTTCTCGGTCAACCCGTTTCTCGGCCACGAGTCCCTGAATCTCTCGGTAGGCCTCTGGTTCAAGATACTTAAACGCTAAATCCTCTAATTCCCACTTAACCCGTCCAATTCCCAAACGATTGGCAAGGGGAGCAAAGATTTCCCTGGTTTCGAGGGCAATGCGGCGACGTTTTTCATCTGCTAAATGCTCTAATGTGCGCATATTGTGCAGACGATCGGCTAACTTGACCACAATGACGCGAATATCCTGAGCCATGGCCAGGAACATCCGCCGGAAGTTTTCAGCCTGGCGCTCGGTTTTACTGGAAAAGTTAAACTTCGAGAGCTTTGTCACCCCTTCCACCAGACGACGAACTTCGACCCCAAATCGCTGCTCTAGTTCCTCGGGGGTAACCTCCGTATCCTCGACAATATCGTGGAGAAATCCGGCGGCAATCATGGCGCTACCCCCCCCCGAGATCCCGTAATAAACCAGCCACCGCAACGGGGTGGGCAATATACGGTTCCCCGGAAGCGCGATACTGCCCTGTATGGAGATCTTTAGCAAAGGCAAAGGCGCGACAAATTAAACTTTGATCCAGGTCAGTACGACTAGGTTCAGAGGGTAAGTCTGAGGAGGGGCCAGATTCTAGATTGAAGCCTACGTTCTCCGCATCTTCCCTGGCCACTGGGGTGGCCTGGGGTGCTATCAGACAAGACTGAAGCCAGTCTGGCGGGGTGAAGGTAATGGGTGCAGTCGCAGCCGTGACGTTCATGGGCAGACAGCAGGGTGAAAAGGCTCTACAGGACTCGGGTTAGCTGATTCTAAGACTATTTGTAAGGAAGAATACAATTTTCTTTGGGTAAAATTTAAAGTAAATTTCAATTGCCGGAGCCGGAAGTTCTCCGGGTCTGAGAGCCAGAGGAGGAACCGAAAACTTGTCGGTACCTACTGAACCCATCAATCCAGCAACATTACCGGATTTAAATCAAGCTAAATACCCTACCGATCAGGGGACTGAGGGAGGACGTCTGAGAGTATGTCCTGAAATATATGACTTAAGCTACCCTGGATACTCCAAGTATATACAAACTTCTTCATAACTCATGGGCCATCCTTCATTGATCGGGCGGTGTCTGCACCCCTGTCAGGTACAACGGTGATCCCTCGGTGCCAGCAGCACTATCAGACCTTAGAACGACGGTTGGCAACACTGGCAAGCCTCCCCCCCCCCGATGGTCAACCACCGCGCTCCGAGCATCACTCGCAGGCATGGCTCGCAGAAATTAGGGAAATTCAGCAATTTTTCCGAGATCAGATCCTCTGTTTGCCCTTAGACACTCTGGCGATCTCACCGCAGGTGCAGTCCTACCAGACTGAGATTCAGAAACAGTTGCAGTTGCTAGCGATGGATGCCACGTTTCTTCAAGCCGCTCGACAACCCGCCACCCAACAACAACGTCAAACCCAATTCCGCGATCGCTTGGCAACCTTAAACCGCTACTGTAGAGCAATTCTAGAAATGCTCAGCCCAGAATCCTAGCCTTTTAGAACCCCCTCAGGGGCGCAGAACCCGTCTGAGTTGAGGCTCGATTCATGGGCGGTGCTCGGAGCGTCGGGCACCGCCAATCCCCATCGCCCAAGATGCCAGTAGACCGATACACTGTTGGCAGAGTGATTGATCAAGGGTCAGGCGTGAGCGAACTAGGTAATCAGGAAACCAGAAACTCAACGGACTTAACATGTCCCAAGCATCGACAGACAAAGCTGGTGGCAGCAATATTAGGCAATGGGCTCCCCGTCCACACCTGTCCAGACTGTGACGGAGCCTGGATTGCTTCGCCTGCCTATGCTGCTTGGCAAACCCAGCAGGTACTCAGCGATCTGTCTTCGCCTTCAGACTGGTTTGTTAAAATGCGAACCGTCGAGTTTACCCAACCGCCGCTAGATACCAAAGCAGCCCTGTGCCCAGAGTGTGGTCGCTTTCTGGCTCGGGTGAAAATTCCTGGGAAATCTGCCTTTTATATCGAACGCTGTTCCACCTGTGGGGGGAATTTGGTGCGATCCCGGCGAGTGGGCGGTGCTGGAACACCTCGGGCTCAGTACGACGATTCCCCAATTGTTTACCAGTGAATGGCAGGTGAAGGCACGGGAGCAAGAGCTGGCAGAACAAGAGCGGCGGGCGACTCTGGAAAAGTTAGGGCCAGAATTGGCGGCGCAGGTGTTTGCCCTGGCAGCAGCCCTGCAACAACACCCGAATGGAGACTTTGGGGTTGCCTACCTGATGCGTCGATTTGAGCAGTAACCAGCCCATGGCAGATCTTTTGACGGAGCCATTGTTACGGGTGGAATCCCTCCGGGTTGCCTACCCGCTGCCCCACAATTCCAGCCAGACGCTTCACTGGGCGGTGGATCGGGTATCGCTGACGTTGCAACCAGGGGAAAAGTTGGGGCTGATTGGGGAATCGGGTTGTGGTAAGTCCACCTTGGGACGGGCGGCGTTGCGCCTCCTGCCTCCCGGCTCCGCCTTGGAGGGACAGATTATCGTGGCCGGACAGTCGGTCTTGAATCTGTCTCCCCAAAAACTGCGGTGGTTTCGCGGTGAGGCGATCGCCCTGATTTTTCAAGACCCCATGACCCGCCTGGATCCCCTGATGACCATTGGCGAACACTGCATTGAAACCCTGCAAGCCCACCGCCCCCAACTGTCTCGAAAGCAGGCTAAGGCGCGATCCCAGGAAACCCTGGATGCGGTCAAAATTCCTGCCAGTCGTTGGTCTCAGTATCCCCATGAATTTAGTGGTGGTATGCGACAACGGGTGGCGATCGCCCTGGCGTTACTGTTAAATCCGCGGCTGATGGTGGCAGATGAGCCGACGACGAGTTTAGATGTCACCGTGGCTGCGACCATTTTGCAAGAATTGACCCGTCTGTGTGAGCAACGGCAGATGGGGTTGCTGTTAATTTCCCATGATCTAGCCATGGTGGGGGAATACTGCGATCGCATTGCCGTGATGTATCAAGGCAAAATTGTGGAAATGGGGGGKAGCCACAACGGTGTTGCAGCAACCTCAGCATCCCTATACCCAATCGCTACTGCAAGCTGCGCTCCACCTCCAGGGTGCAGACACCCGCCATCCCCTTGTCCCGTCAGGGTCGCCCCTGTTGCGAGTACAGGATTTAAAAACAACACTTCCGCTTAGAGACGAATCTGCTGGCACGATTCTTGGCCGCGTCTGACACCACCATCAAGGCAGTGGATGGGATCACCCTGGATCTTCAACCCGGAGAGATCCTGGGGTTGGTAGGGGAATCGGGCTGTGGCAAAAGCACCCTCTCGCGGACGATTCTGCAATTGCTGCGTCCCACCGCTGGCACCGTTGAATTTGCCGGAACTGAGTTAACCCGATTGTCGAGGCGGGCACTGCGACAACAACGGCGGCACATCCAGATGATTTTTTCAAGATCCCCATGCCTGCCTCAACCCAAGAATGACGGTGGGGCAGAACATTGCTGATCCCCTGCGGATTCATCAATTAGCCAGCCCCTCGGCAGCGGTGGCTCAGGTACAGCGGATGCTAGAGCGGGTGGGTCTCACCCCTGCCCTTGAGTTCTCTCGCCGCTATCCAGGGGATCTGTCGGGGGGGCAGCAACAACGGGTGGCGATCGCCCGAGCATTGATTACCCATCCCCAACTGCTGATCTGCGATGAACCCGTCAGTATGTTAGATGCCAGTGTCCAGAGCCAAGTTCTTGACTTGATGTTGGAGCTAAAGCAGGAATTCCAGCTCACCTATCTATTTATTACCCATGATCTCTGGGTCGCCCGCTTCTTCTGCGATCGCATTGCTGTGATGCAAGCCGGGAAGATTGTTGAGATCGGGCCTACGGGTGAAATTTTTACCCATCCCCAACACCCCTATACCCAAACCTTGCTGAGTGCCGTGCCCTTGCTGGCAAGGGTGGCAACTTGAGCCACTCTTGCCAGGGGATGATTCAGGTTAAATGAACTGGAAGTAGCTATCCGTCAGATTTAAACCAAAGACACCGCCGTCCAATACTGCGATCAATTCATTCTCACCGGATGTCTTCAGGTAGATAGCAGTTCCTGCGGTGCCAGCAATCGGTGATGAACCTATATAATAGTCGTTCGCAGTCCCGACCAGCCGAATCACATCTTCGGAAACATTGAAATCTGTAATGAGGGCATAATCACCGTAGCCAGAGAACTCAGAACCACTTGCAATCCCATCATTGTAATAAGCCGAGGTAGCATCCCCCAGGACAAAGACATCGCTACCTGCTCCACCCGTGAGGGTGTCAATGATGCTGACTCCCAAATCTCCACTGCCTGCCCCGGTGAGGGTATCAGCATCACCGCCGCCATTAAGGCTGTCATTGCCTGCACCTCCCACCAGACTATTTTTCACACTGTTACCCATCAGGGTGTCGTCACAGGCTGAGCCAACCAAGTTCTCAATATTACTCAGAACATCCCCTTCGGCATCACCACCACTGCCCGTGCCCGTACTCAGGTTGACTAAAACTCCTGCACTGGAACCGCTGTATTTCGCAGTATCTTTGCCAGCTCCACCGTCGAGACTATCGGCTCCAGCTCCTCCAGCAAGACTGTTATTCACACTGTTACCCACCAGGGTGTCGTCAAAGGCAGAGCCGACTAGGTTCTCAATGTTATTCAGCACATCCCCTTCGGCATCGCCACCACTGCCCGTGCCCGTGCCCAGGTTGACTAAAACCCCTGCACTTGAAGTGTTGTATTTCGCAACATCTTTGCCATCCCCGCCGTCAAGGGCATCGGCTCCAGTTCCGCCTGTGAGATTGTCGTTGCCCCCTTCGCCAAACAGGAAATCGGCTCCGTTGCCACCAGATAAGACATCCGCACCAAAGCCGACCCCGAAATAATCTCCGAACAGGGTATCGATACCATCCCCACCGATGAGGGTATCGTTACCACTGACATTAGCAGCATCATAACTATCTCCGACCAACTGGTCATTGCCAACACCGCCATTTAAACGGTTATTGCCTTCAGCTCCCAGGATCTCGTTATCCAGGGCATTGCCTGTGCCATCAATATTGGCGGTGGAGAGAATTTCCAGGTTTTCTACTGTATTAGTCAGCGTGTAGCTAATGTTGGTTCTGACGGTATCCAGGCCGCTTGCAGGATATTCAATGACCACATCCCCCAGGCTGTTGACGAAGTAAGTATCGTTTCCAGCGCCACCCTTGAGCACATCATCTCCCACGGGCGGGCCAAAGGGATCGCCGTAGGGATTATCCCCATCTAGGTAGTCATCCCCGTTGCCCCCGAGGAGGGTATCCTGGCCTCCAATTCCGGTGCTGCTGTAGTTATCACCATAGATAACGTCATTGCCGTCACCACCATTGAGATAGTCATTGTCACTGCCGCCGTTGAGATAGTCATTGCCAGCACCACCCAACAACTGATTCAGCCCCGAGGCATCCGTGAGGGTGTCGTTTCCTTGCCCCCCATTTAAGGTGTCGTCGCCCAACGCACCGATCAGGGAATCATTGCCTTCTTGACCCAGGAGGGAGTCATTCCCGTCTAAGCCCAGCAGGGAGTCATTTCCGGTCAAACCTTCAATGGTGTCGTTGCCGCTGGTGCCCGTGACTAAATCATCATTGCCCGTGCCACGGGGGGTGCCCAAGATCACATAGCTCTGGCCGGAATCGCTGCCATTGGGATCGGCATCCGGAGCCCCAATCATCAGGTCATCAATGCCATCGCCATTCACATCCCCGGCACTGCTGACGGAATTGCCT